>JAFRTA010000074.1 GCA_017427315.1 Clostridia bacterium | reverse complement strand
CGGCAATACCGTGAAAAACTGCCTGATCAAAAACGTCGCGGGCAACGCGCTGCTCGTCACGGGATACGACAACCTCGTTCTCGATAACGAGATCACCCGCACCGGCAAGGGCGGCGTGACGCTGAACGGCGGCGACCGGGAGACGCTGACGTCCGGCAACAACCGCGCCGAGAACAATCTTGTGCACGACTGGTCGGAGATCTACGAGACCTATCAGCCCGCCTTTACCCTGAACGGCGTGGGCAATATTTGTTCCCATAACGAGATGTATAACTCGCCTCACGAGGCGGTCACCTATTCCGGCAACGACCACCTGATCGAGTATAATATCATCCACGACGTGAACCTCAAGACCGACGACGGCGGCGCGATCTATTCCGGCAGGCGCTGGGACTGGTACGGCAACGTGATCCGGTATAACCTCATCTACGACCTCGGCGCGGACGGCCACAGACCCGTCGGCATCTATATGGACGACGCGATCGCAGGGCAGACGATCTACGGGAACATCATCGTCAACGCGCCGAATCTCGGCCTGCAGCTCGGCGGCGGGCAGGATCTGATCGTGCATGACAATATCGTGGTCAATTCTTATCAGCCGATCAGCTTTGACGCGCGGGCGCTTTCCGGGCTCTCCGGCGACGAGAACAGCAGCTTCTATCAGCATTATAAAGAGGGCGGAAGCGTCTGGCAGGAGCTGTTCGCTTCGCCGTGGCAGAGCGAGATCTGGCGCAGGGCCTATCCGCAGTACGAGCGTTACAGCGACGATTTCTCCGATACGGAGAACCCCGATTTCGTGCTGAACCCGGCGCATTGCTCGGTCACGCACAATCTGCTGATTTCGGCAAAGGGCGACATCGGCTGGATCGACAGCGACGTATACAGGTATTCCGAGATCTCCGATAACGCCTGCTTCAAGCTCTCGGCGCTCAAAAAGCTCTTCGTCGATCCCGAAAGCGGCAATTACACCCTGCGCAGCGACGCGAAGGATCTGCTCGGCTTTGAGATCGACGTGCCCGCGAGGGAAGAGTTCGGGAGAAAGTAAGCCCCAAGCGCCGGGACGGAAGACCTGAAACGGGAAATATCAGAACGAAGACCGGGGACGGAAGGTGACGATCCGAAGTCCCCGGTCTTTTTCGTGTCGCATCCGGCCGATCCCGCATATGATGCACTGCGGGACTCGCTCCCGCCCGGGGCTTGCCCGGACTACACGAAAGGAGGCAATTTGCCTATGGCAGTTTTCCATAATCAGGCGACGCTGACCTACAGCGGCGGAACGGCGAGCTCGAATATTACGACCGGCGAGCTTCTAGACGCGCTGACCGTCTCGAAGAACGCGGCGGCGCCTTCCTACACACCCGGCGGCGCCGTGACGTACTCGATCGGTCTCGTCAACGGCGGAACGGTTCCGCTTGCGGACGTTTCCGTTTCGGATGATCTCGGCGGTTACCCCTTCGACGGCGGAACGGTTTATCCGCTTGCGTATACGGCGGACAGCCTGCTGTATTACGTAAACGGCGTTCTTCAGCCCACGGCGGGACTGACCGTCAATCCCGGCGCGCCGCTCACGATCGAAGGAATTTCGATCCCCGCGGGCGGGAACGCGCTTCTGGTCTACGGGACGACCGCCACCGCCTTTGCGCCCCTCGGCGAAGGAGCGCAGATCACGAATACCGCGACCGTGACCGGCGGCGGAACGACTCAGACCGCGGCGGCGACCGTACCCGCGCAGTCCGTTCCGGAGTTGAGTATTGAAAAAGCGATCAGCCCGCAAACCGTTTCCGGCAGCGAGCCGCTGACCTATACCTTCACGATCCGCAACGCCGGCGGCGCGCCCGCGGCGGCGGAGGACGCGGTCGTGCTCTCCGACACCTTCGACCCGGTACTCGCCGGGCTTGCGGTGAGTTTCGGCGATACGCCCGCGACGCTGACGACGGATTATACTTACGACGAAGCCACCGGCGTTTTCGCGACCGTTGCCGGCGCGATTACCGTGCCGGCGGCGACCTTCGCGCAGGCGGAGAGCGGCGAATGGACCGTGACGCCCGGCGTGACGGTCGTGACCGTATCCGGGACGGTGTAAACCGTCGGAACCGAACCTGCGCCCCGTCTGTGCGCGGGGATCTCGTTGAACGATTTACCCCTCGTCCCGTTCGGGGCGAGGGGCTTTCTGCGCGCTTCATTTCCAGTGTCTGGGGTCAGGCTTTCCCTTGGAACGTTTCCGCCCGTCTGCCGGTATGATCCTCGATAAACGTCAGGAACGATTCCAGCTCCGCCTGCGACGCGAAGGCCGTGACAGGCAGAAGATAGGCTCTCGACAGATCGGTAAAAAGATAGATGATCCGCCCGGGCAGATAACAGATGCGCTCGATCGCCTGATAATACTCCTCCGAACGCGACGAGGGCGTTGTTTCGCATACGCTCTCCTCACCGAAGGTCAGCTCCGCCGAGGCGTGATAGGAAAGCTTGCCGGTTTTTTTCATCTGTTTCAGCCGCATTTTCAGCGAAAGAAGCGTCAGCGGCTTCAGGATCGCCTGCAAAACCGCGCAGAAGACCGCCGCGATCAGAAAGGACGCAATGAAGCGCGCGGCGTCGATCGGTCCCCCGGCGCGCAGAAACACGGTGATCGCGATGATCAGACTCAATAGCGCGATCAGGATGCGTATCTGACGCATCTGTTTTTTGCCGAGAACGGAGTGCAAAGCGATGAATTTGTTGAATTCGTAATAATCCCGCTCCGTCAGCGAGACATTAAAATGAAACATTGTACGTTTGCTCCGTTTTCTTAATTTATTTTGTTTTTACGCAGTTTGTATAACACGCGAATCAGCGCGACGATACCGACGATCACACCGATGAAAAGTGCCAGTACAAACGCAGCGGCAGCCCAGCCCATCCCGTAGGGAACGGGAATGCGGACCGGACTTTTGCAGAGCGTGAACGTCAGCTCGCCGTCGGGCAGACCGTCCCGTATCAGCCGGTACCCGCCGTCGGTTTTTTCGAATCCGTCGAGGGATTCTTCCAACAGATAAAACGGCGTATCGATCCCGATCTCGAGCGTGCCGAACTTCGCCCAGCCCGCGGCGGGCGAGAGCAGATAGGTGTATTCGTACTTGCGCGGACGCGTGCCGTCGTAGATCTCCGGGTAAAGCGGCGCGCGGACGGTATTGGTCAGCGTTTCGCCCGGTGCGAGCGTGATCTCATATTCGTAACAGCACATCAGATCCGGGATCGGCGCGGCGCCGGTTTTTTCAAAATCCAGATCGAGAACGCGGTCGGTCAGCCGTTCCCGCAGCAGCAGAGACGTCGCGTTGAACAGATCCGTGAACGACGCGTCGGGATATACCGTTTTTCCCCGCTCGCAGAATTCCCCGAACGTGATGCTTTCCGAGGAAACGAGAGTCGCTTCTCCGGCTGCGGGAGGATCGCCGTCCGCGCTTTTGCGGAATTCCCATTCGATATCAGCGCCGGTGAGATCGCCGAATACGACGGCGAGGAGGCGGTCGCCGTTCTCCACCTGAGAAACGTACCGATCCCCGCGGCTGCTTCCGAGTGAATCATGGTATCGTTCGCGGTCCATGTTCGCAAGATAGACGATCCGCTCAGGGCCGCCGGTGACGAGCAGTCCGGCGCCGGTGAAATAATCGGAGGGAAGCCGGTTTACCCCGCTGACTTTGTAAAGGTTGATCGTGACCGGCGTCTCCGGAGACAGAACGTCGGTTACGACCGGCTCTTCTTCCAGCTCCGAAAGCAGCTTCACGACGTCGAAATCCGTCGCAGTATTACCGTAATTCAGCGAATAACGCGCCGTCGTCCCGATCTTTTCCCCGTTGACGTATGCGCCGTATTTTTCGTGATAGGCGATCAGATCTTCCGGGGCAAGCTTCTCGGTGCGCTCGAGCGCGTATTCCGGCAAGGATCCGCAGGGGAACGTCAGCGTCGCGGTGATCGTATCCTGTGTCGGGTTAAAGAACGTATATTCCGCCGTCACCTCGTTGGCGTACTCCGCCCAATAGGAAGCGTCGGTCGACTCCGGAACCGGTTCGTCCGTGACGGCGAGCGTCAGTTTTTCATGCGTTACCTCGATCGGACAGTCCTCTCCCGTAAACGTCACACCGGACTGCGTCAGTCCCTCCCAGCGGCGCGGACCGGAATTCGCCGACGCGGGAATGCAGAAGACCGCGAACAGGATGCAGCCGATCAGGACAAGAGACGCTGTTTTGCGTAAAAACGACTTTTTCATTGCGAAAAGCTTCCTTTTCCGGGATCTGCCGTTTTTTTCCGTTTTCTGAATGAACGGATAATCAGGAACAATACAACGATCGGCACGACAAATACGGCAAGGATGAGGCCGTAGATAATCAGCGTACGCAGCGCGTTCGCGCCGGCGTAGGGAATTTTCGCGTCCGCGCTTTCCGCGAGCGTGATCTTCAGCTCGCCCTTCGGCAGGCCATCCCGCGTCAGGCGATAGCCGTTTTCAGCCTTCTCAAAGCCCTTCTGATTGCTCTTGGTCAGATAATAAGGCGTGTTGATCTCGATCTCAAGCGTTCCGAAATCCGCCCAGAGCGCGGCGGGAGAAAGAAGATAGGTATATTTAAAGATATTCGGTTCGTATTCCGAATCGACGTCCGGATACAGCGGCGCTTTGACGGTATTGACGACCGTCTCCCCCGCGCCGACCGTGACCTCATAATCATACCAGCGGATCGGTGAGACGTCGAACAGCTCCGTCATGTCGGCAAGCGTACAGCACCCGCCCTGCGGAAAGCGCGCCGCCAGAGACGCCGTGAGCGCGTTATACCAGTCCGTCGGGGTGATATCCGGAACGCCGGAATATCCGATCAGACTCTGCGCAAACTCGGCATACGTCGTCTTTTCCGCGCTTTTCAGCTCGATTTTGCCGTTTGCGGGCTTTGAAGGGATCCCGTCAACGCAGAGGACGGGTACGGCGTCCTTCTCCGTGCCGCCGATGACCGTCACGGAAAAATCAATTTCACCGTAGAGCCGCCAGCTTGCGGTTTTTTTCCTGATATGCAATACGGAGCCTTCCGCCAGACGTGACATGCAGATCACCCGATCGTTTGCAGGCGTCAGCGCCGCGGTGGGGTACTCGTCGGGATCCAGCCCGCTCGCAGCGTACGTGCAGACCGTTACGGGCAGGTCCGGCGACAAGAAGCTGTCGGCGATCGGATCATCCGACAGAAGGCGCATATCCCTGCGGACGTTGAAGTCCGAGAGCGCCGTGCCGAAAGTATAACGCGTCTTCGTTTCGACCGGGTCGCCGTTCACGGACGCGCCGTAAGCCTCGCTGTTCAGGGTGTCGGCATATGATTCGGAACGATGCGCGCCGGAAAACAACCCGTTTACCTCCATTTTGCCGTCCGATCGCGTCCCCGCGGGAAATACCAGACGCGCTGTAACGGGCTCGTCGGATGGGTTATAAAGCGTGTATTCGGCGATCATTTCGCTGCCGCTCGGGGTCATCTTGACGATACGGTAGTTCTCGTCGATCGGGAACTCACGCACATTCAGCGTCAGCTTCTCGTGCGTGACCTCGATCGGACAGTTTCCGTCCGTCAGCATCACGCCCGCGTGCGTCAGACCGCGCCAGTAGCTGTAGATCCCGGAATTCGCCGACGCGGGAATGCAGAAGACCGCGGACAGAATGCAGACGGTCAGAAGAAGCGATATTGATTTGTGTAAAAACGACGTTTTCATTGCGGAACACTCCTTTGGGATATGTAAAATGTGAGATGTGAAATGTGAGATGAGGGAAACCTTACACCTTGCAATCGGCAACGAACAACCAACGCCTGACACCCAGCACCCGAAAACAACGGCGGGGCGCAGACCGCCCCACCGTGCCGTTTTATTTCTTTTTCTCCGCCTTTTCGACCATATGATACTTTCGGTACTGGTTCAGCAGTGCGGCGGTCACGTAGAAGCGGCGCTTCGGCGAAAGGTCGCATTTGTAGGCGAGCGGATAGCTCACGCGCCCTTCGCGGTAAAGACGTTTCACCTGCGCCCTTGTTTCGGGATCCTCGACGTAGCGCAGGATGATCCCTTTCGGCACGACGGTGAACAGGTTTTCTTTGTCGGCGACGGTATAGGTCAGCTCTTTGTTGTAGATCAGGTCGTCCACGATCCATTTGACGGTATTGAAGCCGCTGCCGGTGACGTAGAAATTGCTTCTGCCGAGACGGACGTTGATCTCAAAGAAATTATACGACCCGTCGCGGGTGTCGTATTTGATGTCGAAATTCGAAAATCCCGTATAGCCGATATGCTCGAGGAACTTCGTCGCCGCGGCGACGATCTCGGGATTGACCTCGTTGACGATCGCCACGGGGTTGCCGATCGCGGAGGGGGTGTGGTCTTCGAGAAGGCTGTGCCCGAGCGAGGCGAACTGCACTTTGCCGTTCCGATCGCTGTAGCAGGTCAGCACGCGCATATACTCGTCGTCTCCGGGGATGCAGTCCTGGATCAGGAATTTATAATTATAAGAGGATTTCTCGAGGTTTTCGAGCATCGCGCGCAGCTCCTGCTCGTTATTGAAGCGGAATACCTTTTTCTTCCCGGGGAACTTCGCATAATGGTACATCGCGGAATTCGCGGGTTTCGCGATCACGGGATAGTCGAAATCGAACTTCAGGTCGTTCTCCTTGCCGCACTCGTAGACGTAGGTCTTCGGGTATTTGATGCCCAGCTCCTCACAGATCTCATAAAACTTGTCTTTGAGGACGATTTTATTCAGCAGCTCCTCGTCGATATACGGAATAACGTAATACTCGGAAAGAACGGCCTTGTTTTCGATCAGCAGCCGTACGTACCAGTCGCCGCAGCCCATCACGATCAGTTTCTTTTTGCCCTTGAATTCCCTGCCGATCTCCACGAGCGTTCCGATCAGCACGTCTTCGTTTTCAAGACCGGGGAACACGCGGTTCTCGCAGATTTTGCTCTCGGAGATGATTTTTGCCTGCTTCTGGCTGACGACCAGCGACTTGACGCCGTATTCCTCGTGAAAACTGCGTACGAGGCTGTATGCGGTGATGTCCGCGCCGAGGATCACGGGCATGAATTCGAGTTCTTTGAATTCCATTGTTTTTCACGGTCCTTTTTTTGACATGATATTCAAAATATATTGCATATTATATATCGTTCGCACCCGGATGTCAATTTATGATATGTGTTTTCTGTGAATTTTCCAAATAATCAATTGATTTATTCGGGAATCTGTATTATAATATCAAATGGGTAAAATATTTCTGTTTCCGCGAATCGATCGATCGGAGGGCAAAAGAATGAGCGGTATCTCGAAGGCTGCCTTTGCGCGTCTTCCCGCGTATCTGAATTATCTGAAATCTCTCCCCGCGGAGAGCGGTCCTTATATTTCCGCCACGAGCATCGCCGCGGCGATGAATCTGGGCGACGTGCAGGTGCGCAAGGACCTCGCCGCCGTCAGCGGTTCCGGCAAGCCGAAGGTCGGCTACGTGCTGACGACGCTGATCTCGGAGCTTGAGGATTATCTCGGTTATCACGATGTGGACGACGCGGTGATCGTCGGGGCGGGCAAGCTCGGCATCGCGCTGCTGGAATACGGCGGCTTTGCGAATTACGGGCTGAATATCCTCGCCGCGTTCGACGAAGACGAGTCCGTTACCGGTACGACGCCCGACGGCAAAAAGGTTCTGCATATGTCGCAGTTCGATTCATTCGTCCGCAAAAAGGGCGTGAAAATGGGGATCCTCACAGTACCGGCCGAAAGCGCGCAGCAGGTCTGCGACCGCATGATCGAAAACGGGATCCTCGCGATCCTCAATTTCGCGCCGGTGCACCTCGAAACGCCCGAGGGGATCCTCGTGCAGGACGAAAACATGGCGACCGCGCTCGCCGCGCTTTCGACGCACCTGAAAGAACGGATCCGGGGGAGCTGAACGCGTCGTTTTTCGAAAATTGTGGCGGCGCATAAAACATTATTTACACGCACATATTATTTTTGTAATAATCGTGTACTATAATGCAATTCTGCGCAGAGAAAGAAAAATATCCGTTATTATTGCGGCGGAGAAATATGCGCGCTGCCGGAAGAACGGTTTCATAAAAGAGTCCGTTTTTCAACACATACCGTTCACAATTGTTTGCGCTTCCCCGTACGTGCGGGCGGAAAGATTGTGGAATCGGTAAACAGAATTTGATATGGGGATGAAAGGATTTCGACGGGGAATCCGAACTCCGATAAGCGGGCGGAAGCGGAGAACTTCCTGAAAAGCTCCAAACCTTAAAAATAAACGACAACAATAAAGTTGCTATCGCTGCTTAACTAAGCAGCCGTCCGGCCGGGGAGGACCGCGAACCCGGTTCGGGCGTGATTCAGCGGTGAACGTGAACGGGTGAGCGGCGCGAAGCCCGTCATGAATCAAGCGCCTTGCCGGTCGGACAGTCTGCCGTGTGCCTGTCCCGCCGGGAGATCGAAACGCGGCTGCGCCCGGAGAAAGTTGAAGGGAAGGTTTTTCGGACGCGGGTTCGACTCCCGCCATCTCCACCAAAAGTTCGTTATTCAAACCCTGCCCAAAAAAATTTGAGTAGGATTTGAGTAACTTGTGGATAGAATCAGCGTCTGCTTTGGCAGACGCTGATTTCGTGTTCTGATTAATCAAATCATGCTCAATTGGGCCGACGATATTCTTATATATGTCAGTAAATTCTGTAGTTACTGTCCCGTCCTCATGTATCCAGATTCTCTTGAATATAGCTTGGCACATGAGTTTTTTAATATTATCGTTCGCTTTTCGATAAGTTCTGCCGCAATCCTCGATGAGATCGAATGCAAGAGACAGATTCTTGAGGATATCATCGAACGTAGTGCTGCGGACGCTGATTTCATGTTCAATAGCTGAGAGCTGTTTTGATAATGATTGCTGTTCTCGTTTCATTAAACTGAGGGGGATTGCATCGTTAAAATGTGCTTCAAGTAGTTTTTCCTGCTTATGTCAGCTTTTATGCTATAATGAATAAAAATATCAATTTTTATCCCTCTTTGGTGTTCTCGTCGGGATATTTGTTGTTTTAAGAAAAGGAGACTATTACCATGACAAATGAGATAAAAGAATTTAGAGATGGGATTTTTGCCTTGCGAACGCGTAGATTTGGTACGATCGCGGAATTAATGATCGAAGCACTTTACAGTTTTACGAAATCTCAAAACCAGTTTCATGATCGTTATGACGAGGTGGGACACAAACGAATCGAGATAAAGTTTTCTACAGTTATGAAGGCCAATGAAGCGGTTATTGATCGCAATAATGCTATCGATCAATGCAAAAAAGCTAATCTTGGAAATCGTGCTTTAAAAAGCACCGAAATAAACAATTATGATTTTGACTGCAACATTCAGCAGGTAAAAAGATCAGAATTTGATGTCCTTTATTATGGGTTATTCTTTTCTGATCGCATTGCAATTTTCAAAATGACTTCTAACGAGGTCCTATCTTGTTTTGGCTACTCCGATAAACAACATAAGGGTAACGAGGGTGAAGGGCAATTTCATTTAAATCGAGGGTGCATTGATTATCATATGGAAAACCATTTTGTTCAGTGGCTTACATATGAAGAATTATACAATTTGCTCAGTTCTTTTTAAGGAACAGATTTTTTCCATTTAGCGATGAACGAATAGTCTTGATTTGTTCATCATTTAGAGCAAACAAATCCATTATTGTATTGTCGAGGATTGAGTATAAGGCCATAGTATTGTCGGTAGAATTCATGATAGTATCTACTGCTCTAATAATACGCTCTTGAACCTCTGCTGAAACCATAGGTATTGGCATTTGCTCAATGTGCGAACGTAATAGTTTTACAGAATTAAACCTTTTCGAAAAATAGAATGCGGCAACACTTGAGTTTAGGATGGCAAGCACATATTTCATATTAATACCATCGATTTCCGGTATTACAATATTGCAACTGTTTAAGGTTAATCGTTGTTCGTTATCGTATGCAAACACCGGAACTTCACAAATAAAGCGATACAGTAGTTTTTCTTTAGCCCTGTATGCTTCTATTGGGGCAACTTGTTGAAAAGACTTCGGTAAAAACCGAATATAGTTTTCAGGTGTTTCAATGCCATATTTTTGAATATCACTGCCCTTTAGAACGATTTCGCAATCATCGCGTTTTTCACTGAAGATATAGTCTTTATTGCTTCCGGTCACAATACCTAAGGCAAATCTAGCGTTATCCTTCAAATAGACAGCGTTTTTGATACTGCTTATTGTATCTAGACATTTTTTCTCTTCGTCAGAAACATTAAGAGTAATCATGCCATCATCGAATTTTCTAGGGTACGATATAACAAATCTATTGTCACCATTAGTGACACTGCACCCAATTGCAGTATGATCACCATTCAGCGCTATGCCAAGAATTATAGCAGGACACTGAACACCTGAAAAAACATTGCCTATAAAATTGACAAATCTAAAAGAGCATGAGTTAAGAATCAGTTTTCTCACAGAATCGTGAGCCGCAACGTTAAGTAGGGCTTCCGGCAAGACAAACGCCAAAAAGCCATCTGAATTGAGCATTGATAACGTTTTTTCCACAAACAGGTCATAAGAATCAATGGATTTGCCAACAGCCGTTTTGAAACAAACTTGATATTTAGAAATGTCTGCTTCTGAAAGGGCACTACCCCAAGGAGGGTTCCCAAGAATAACATCAAATCTCTGGGCAAATGTTTCAAATAGCGTATTACCAATAATGACTCTGGAGCAAATGTCTTTTGCAGAAATAAGAGGATCTATAAGCGCCAAATTGATCCTTGACAGATGTACACAAGTTGGATCAATATCTTGACCGTATAAATTTGAGCAGGCCACTCCTTTTGATGCTAATGTTATCAAGAAATTACCTGTTCCGCAGCAAGGATCACAGAGAGTTTTATGGCTTAGATCATCGACGTTTTCACACAATTCATCAATCAGCCTGTTTACAACGGCTACCGGTGTAAAGTAAGAGCCAGAACGCTTTCGTTGACCAACATCTTGTAAAGAGATGTAAACGAGTCCCAAAGAGTCTTCGCCACGAATATACTGAATGTGTTTCGATAATGCTGGGCTAAGACGCTTTATAGTGACCGAATCTAGATTACTATCGTCCAATAATTCCTGAACAAGTTTAAAAAAATCATCAGTATGATTATCAGACAAATAATCTAATAGGACATTATTATTTGAATATGCCATTTTTCTGCTTTGATAATAGAGTTGGACGGAGAAATTAGCTAGAATTATCAATAAGTCGCTATGGTTTTCAATAACATTTAAGTCGAGTAACTCAACCACTAATTCTTGATTGGCAGAAGAGTCGACATAATCCTTATAAAGAAGTTTTCCCGAGACCTTCCTTTTATTCCTGCGACTCTTCAGCTTTTTATTCTCAATTGATTTTAACTCTTCCAAAAATTGCGATATATATTCTCGGCTGAAACACTGATCACCAACGTCGGGTGTAATTTTTCCTAAACGAATCCAATTCTTAATGGTCGCATATGATATTGACAGCTCTCGGCAAACATCATTTGCTGATAGGGGTTGTTGAGATTCGTCAAACAAACTCAGCTGTTCTACGTCAACTGCTTTTTTACGTTTGTCTTCTGGTTTTGTTGATGTTTCGGGTATAAGCCATACACCGCTAACCATATTTGCACCGGCGATTCTTCCTTGCTCACAAAGAATTTGAACTCTTCTTTTTGAGATATTGAATTTTGTTGCCGCATCATTAACTGAGATATACATTTTGAACTCCATTTCAATTCAATCATTTAATGATTGCATTATACTCCAGTTCACGAATAATGTCAACATTAATGACGATTTTCTTTTTTGAAATAATCAATGATGGGGACAGGTGTTTGACATGAAATTAGTTTTATACGTTTGGCATTATTGCGACTGGTGTACTTTTTACTTTTCTTACCTCGATTTTGGTCACTTTGCCACGTCTTAGATATGGGGCTGTTGCAATAAGCCCCGAAAAAAACACGACCGAGCAGCCCGAAAGGGTTGCTCGGTCGCGGCTTTCATAGTATAATTTAATTACCAAAAAAACCACACT
>JAFRTA010000073.1 GCA_017427315.1 Clostridia bacterium | reverse complement strand
TCTCCGGCTGCGGGAATACCTCTTCGCGGCGCGGATCGGAAAACGGGACGACAACGGGCGCGGCTTCTTCGGTCTCCGAAAGCGCGTCTTTGACCGGGGTGAGTGCCGCCGCGGAAAGCTCGCTTCCCGAAACCGTTCCGACGGCCGGGACGACGGTCACGGTTTTACAGGCCGAAACGACCGCGGCGCCGCAGCCGGAAACGACGGTCACGCTCCCGCCGCAGACCCTGCTGCCGGAAACGGCAGCGCCGACGGTTGTGACGACGGAAACGACCGCCGCGCCGACCGAGGCCCCCGCCGAACGCACGGTCACGACCAACGGCGGAAACGTGCTTGCGCTGTCCGCGCTGACGCACTGCACCCGGGCGGAAACCGCCCCGGCCGTATATTATACAAAAGAAATCTCCGCGGACGCGCTTCTGCGCATCTACGGAGCGCTGCCGACCGCGCTTTCCGGCAGGATCGCCGTCAAGCTCTCCACGGGCGAATCTCCGGCGACGAATTATCTGCGCCCGGAGCTGATCGGCGGGCTGGTGCAGTCGCTGAACGCCTCGATCGTCGAGTGCATGACCGCCTACGGCGGGACGCGCTCCGTCGCGGCCCTGCATAAACAGGCAGCCGCGGACCGGGGCTATACCGCGATCGCCCCCTTTGACCTGATGGACGAGGAGGGTGAATTGGAGATCCCTTACGCCGGTTCACGCATCAATCGCGCGATCGTCGGCGGGCATCTCGCGAACTACGACGGCGTTCTCGTGCTCTCCCATTTCAAGGGGCACGCGATGGCGGGCTTCGGCGGTGCGATCAAGAACGTGGGCATCGGCATGTCGAGTCAGCGCGGGAAGATCCTCGTGCACAGCGCCGGGACGCGCACGACCGGGTCGATCTTTTACACGGATCAGAAAGCGTGGCTTGAGGCGCTTGCGGAAGCGGTCAGGGCGGTCTCCGATTATGAGGGGAACGGGGCGCGGATGGTCTATATCTCCGTGATGAACCGGCTCTCTGTCAGCTGCGACTGCGAGGCGCTGCCCCTTGAACCGGATATGCACGATATCGGCGTTCTCGCCTCGACCGATCCCGTGGCGCTCGACCAGGCGTGCGTGGATCTGATTTACGCCGTGCCCGACGGGCAAACACTGATTCAGCGCATGGAGTCCCGCAGCGGCGCGCACGTGCTCGAATACGGGGAGAAGATCGGTCTGGGCAGCCGCGCCTACCGCCTTGTCGATATCGATGCCTGAGGGGGTGCACCGGTGTTCGAGATCCTGAAACGCGAGTTCGTTTACGTCTGGTATTATTTCGATATTCAGTTCCGGCAGATCTTCCTCTATTGGGTTCTGGGAATGCTGATCGGCTCGCTCGTTTCCGTATTCCTGAAAGATAAAATTCACGCCGCGATGCGCAGGCTCGGCGGCGCGCGCGCCGGGATCGCCGGCATTTTCGCCGCCTCGGCGCTCGGGGTCGCCTCGCCCCTTTGCATGTACGGCACGATCCCGATCGCCGCGTCGTTCTCTGCGGGCGGCATGAAGGACGACTGGCTCGCCGCGTTCATGATGAGCTCGATCCTTCTGAATCCGCAGCTGATCGTTTACAGCGCCGCGCTCGGCGGGAAGGCGCTCGCCGTGCGGATCGTCAGCTGTTATCTCTGCGGCGTCGCCGCGGGCCTTGGGCTGCGCTTCTTTCATAAAAACAGGTCCTTTTTCAACTTCAACGGATTCGAGGAGCCGAAAAGCCGGGATACCGACCCGAACCCGCTGCTGTGGTATCTGAAAAACGTATGGCGGAATATCCGCGCGACGGGTCTGTATTTTCTGTTCGGCATCCTTCTGTCGGCGCTGTTCCAGCGTTACGTGCCGGAGGAATTCCTGACGAAGCTCTTCGGCGGAAACGAGGCGTTCGGCGTGCTGATGGCGGCGACGGTCGGCGTGCCGCTGTACGCCTGCGGGGGCGGGACGATCCCGCTGCTGCAGACCTGGCTCGCCGCCGGGATGAGCATGGGCTCCGCCGCGGCGTTCATGCTGACGGGGCCCGCGACGAAGATCACGAATCTCGGCGCGCTGAAGATCGTGCTCGGCACGAAAAGTTTTGTTCTGTATTTATCGTTCGTGATATTGTTCGCGCTGTTGTGCGGGCTTGCGGTGAATATCGCCGTACGGTGAGCGGTAAATACTGATTTGTCGCAGAGCGACAAATCAGTATTTACCAAGGGAGAAGGGATGAGGGAGAAGGGATAAGGGCTTGTTTAATTGATTATCTGCCTCAAAAGACGCGATAGCGTTCATTTTTCGACAATCGCGGAGAATAAACCGAGACGCAGAGCGTATCAT
>JAFRTA010000072.1 GCA_017427315.1 Clostridia bacterium | reverse complement strand
GTCAAACAGATGGTCGGGCGAGAGCGCCCGCAGCGCAGCCGCATCGTCGGGCGTGAAACCGAACATGGGGAACAGCAGAACGGTCAGCAGCAGGTCGTCTGCCCGCGGATTGTCGACCACGCTCAGCAGCGCGCCGAACAACTGCACCTCGGGCAGCGTGAACCGGTCCACGTTCGCCTCGAACTGCACCGAAACGTTCCGCTCCCGCAGCGCATCGGCTATCACCTCCGCCTTATCCTTGACCGAGCGCAGCAGCACGCAGAAATCGGAGAACTTCGCCGGGCGGCGCTCGCCGCGCACGAGGATCTCGGTCCCCGACACGACGGTCTCCACGATATAATCCGCAATCCGCTCCGCGTCCGTTTCAACGGCGTCGCACTCGGTTTCCGTCAGGATCACTTCGGTGTCGCAGAGGTCGCCCTTATCCTCCTCCCTGCCGCCGTAGTACAGATATTCGTCCTCATTATAGTCGATACCGCCCGCGTCCGGCCGCATGATTTGACGGAAAATAAAATTCACCGTCTCGAGAATACCGGCGCGGCTGCGGAAATTTTTACCGAGGATCACCCGCGCGGGGAACACGCCCTCTTCGACGGGAGAAGCGACGGAACAGCGGTCGTTGAAGAGACCGGGCGTTGCAAGACGGAAACCGTAAATGCTCTGCTTCACGTCGCCGACAATAAAGAGTTTTTTCCCGCCGTCGGAAATCGCGCTGAAAAGCGCGTCCTGCGCGCGGGTGGTATCCTGATACTCGTCGATCAGCACCGCGTCGAAGCTGCCTGCGACGCGGCGGGCAAGCTCGGTGGGCGTCTGTTTCCCGTCCGCCGTATCATAGAACATATCCAGCGCCAGATGCAGGATATCGGAAAAATAGTAGCCGTCCGCATCATGTTTCAGCGCGAGCAGTTTTTCGTTGTATTTCAGCGTGCACTCGATCAGCTTCACCATGACAGGCCGCAGAAGCTCCGCGTCTTTCAGATACTGCTGCGTCGGGACGTTCATATCGTCGTACGCGTCGGAAACGACTTTCTTTACCTTATCGCGAAGAAGCTTCACCTGCTTGGTCTCGGGCAGATCGCCGACGCCCCTGCGGCTCTTCGCCCTCGCGAAACTGCCGGCGGAAGACGCGATTTCAAGAATGTCGTCCCACGCGCGGGCGGAATGCAGTCCGCGCAGGATGCCCTGGATGTTGTCGAGGTCGTCCCCCAGCGCGGGAGCATAGGCGGAACAGACCAGATCGTCGCTCTCGGCAATTTCCAGCGCGCGGCGGATCAGCGCCGCGGCGTAATGCAGCGCGCGGTTCAGATTATGGATGAGGAATTTCCCCCAATCCGTATCTTCGGGCTTTGTAACCGTATCGTAGCGGTCGGCGACTTCCCGCAGCCAAAGCGCGGGGTCGGGGTGGGAATCCGCGAAATCGGCGAACTCGATGATGCTTTCCGCAAGACGTCTGTCGTCGCTTTTATGAAGGAACCGCTGCGACAGCTTTTTGAAATCCTCGTCTTCCGCGGCATAATACTCTTCAAGGACCGCGTAAACGGCGCGCTGTTTCAGGGAATTCAGCTCGTTTTCGTCGATTACGCGAAAATCCGGCGACACGCCGACGCTCTCAAAATTCTCACGCACGATGCGCACGCAGAAGGAGTCCATGGTGGAAATCGTCGCCCGGTCGAGTTTCAGAAGCGCGTCCTCGGCGACGCGGCTCTCCGCGGCGCGCGCTTTCAGCGCGGCTTTGATCTTTCGCTTCATTTCGGCTGCCGCCGCCTTGGTAAAGGTGACCATCAGCAGCCGCTCGGGCTGCAGCGGGTCTTTTTCGTCCGTCAGCATGCGAATCACGCGCTCCACGAGCACCGCGGTCTTGCCGCTGCCCGCGGCGGCGGAGACGACCATCGGCCCGCCGCGGGTATCAATCGCCTTGCGTTGGTCGTCGGTCCAACGAATCTCACTCATCGTCTTCCGCCTCCTCTGCGCCCAATATGTCTTTCATCTGCTCATCGGTATAGCTTTCCGGAACGCGGGCGCGCTCGCTCACGTCCCGCAGGCATGCGCCGCGATATCTGCAGTATTCGCAGGGGTCGCTCTGCCCGTCCATCACCGGGTCCGCGAGGATATCGCCGCAGCGCAGACCCGCACCCATTTCGGCAATCTTTCCGTCAATCAGGTCGTGCAGATTCCGGAACTGCGGCATCGAAATAGCCGGGCCGCGCACGCTGCCGTCTTTCAGTTCTACGGGCAGATAATTCTGTTCTTCGTCGGCTTTCATCGCAGTCAGCGACACGGAATCGTTCAGCAGGACGCCGCTCATTCTGCCGTTTCTGCGGGTACGCTCTTCAAAGCTGCCGCCGCGGGTGCTCTCCAGCTCGCCCAGCTCCGCGGGAACATACAGCACGCCCGCGGGCAGGATTTTGCCGCCGTAGCGCGCTGCGCCGCTTTTCCAGAGCGCCATCTGATAAATCAGCATCTGCAGATTGAAGCCGTTTGGCACGTCGCCGAAGCGGAATTTCTTGGAGTTCGTTTTATAATCCACGACGCGCAGATAGGTTTCGCCGCCGTGGCGGTAGATATCGACGCGGTCCACCTTGCCCCGCACGCCGACGCGGCCGCCCGAAGCATCCCGGACGAAGTACGGCGGCAGGCCGTCGGTCTCACCCGCCATGCCGATTGAAAGCTCGGTATCGGCGGTGACAAAGCCGGCGCCCGCGAATTCCTCCGAAATACGCCGCAGAACGACGCAAATCACGTCGCCGTAGGATTCCACCACATATTTCATACGGCGGCTCTTGTCGGCAAGGCCGGTCATGAACCTGTCGGCGTAAATTTTCAGGTATCTGCGCACGGCGGCTTTCCGGTCGTCTTCGCTCATGGCCGCCACGCCCGCGCTGCCGTATTCGTTAAAGATACATTCGAGCACGTAATGCACCGCGGAACCGTTCTGCGAGGCGTTCAGCTCCGCGCGTCTGCGCTCTTTCGCCCGCATGCCGTATTCGCAGAAATAGCCGAAACGGCAGGCGTAATATTTTTCAAGTTTTGAGGGCGTCACCATCACCGTATCGCCGTACAGCAGCCGCGCCCCCGCTTCGGAGAGCTGCGGCGCGCTGCGCTGTGCGAGACGGTCGACGCCGCGCATACGGTCCGCGCCGCCGTTCGCGTTAAAGTAGGCAATCAACGCGCTGACGGAGCTTTCCGTCGAAAGCCAATGGGACGCGAGATACCGGAACGCGCTCTCTTTTCCCGCCGCACGCCAGAGCGCGGGCACGTCGGGAAAGGCACAGAACGAATCGTCGGGCAGAAGGTTTTTCAGAGCGGTGACGATCTCCGAGGGCTCCAACCGCTCCTGCGCCGTGTTTTTCAGCGCGTATGTCACGTAAAGCTTATCCGAAGCGTGAGAGAACGCGCGATAGCAGATGAACCGTTCGCGGTCGGCGAGGAAATCCGAATCGCCGGATATCTCCGCGCCCGCTGCGGCGATGGCGCGCCGCTCGCTGTCGGAGAAGATGCCGCGCGCTTTTGCGGAGACCGGGAACACGCCCTCGGCGACGCCGACGACAATCACGGCTTTTTTGTCGGTGAGACGGATGCGGTCCGCGCTGCCGACGGTGACGGCGTCCAGCTCCTGCGGGGCGACCGCCACGGCGGTATCGCCGACGGTTTCCGCGAACAGGCCGAAGAAGCGTTTCGGCTCGAGGTACCGCTCCCCCAGCGCGTCGTACATATCCGTAAAGCACTCAATCAGCTCGTTATAGGCGGCGATCGCGGTCGCAGCCTCGTCGTTCTTCCCCTCATCTGCCAGCGCCGAAGCCGTTTTCTTCGTCTTTTCACCGGCGTTGACGGCAAGCAGACGCGCGTACAGAGCGCGCAGGACTTCGCCGCTGTTTTTTCCTTTTGTGCGGGCACGGAACGACGCAAGAGACGAAACGACGTTATCACGCATCTCGTTCAACTGCTCGAGAAGCTCCGCGGCGCGGTCGTCCAGCTCGTCGCCGAACCCCTTCGGATTGTATTTCCATTCGCGTTTCCACTCCGCGCCGTCGATATCGAACATCAGAAGATAGTTATCGAGAAGGTTTACTTCGTCCGCGTCGTATTCGGTCATGCCGCTGCGCAGCATCCGAAGCACCGCGTCGGTGGTAATGCCGACCAGCGCGTTCTCCGCAAACGCGAGGATATACGCCGCCGCGCCTTCCCACGCGATCGAGCGGCGGGAATCGCGGAATACCGGCAGCCCGTATCGGGCGAGCGCGGAAGCCATGTCCGCGCCGTATTCGTCGCCGCGCTCTATCACCGCGATATCGCGGCAGCGCCATCCGTTTTCATAAATCAGCCTCTTCGCGGTCAGGGCGGCGAATTCACATTCCTCGGTCATGGAGCCGCACTTGCAGACGACCGCATCGCGCGCCGCGCCTTCATAAGGCGACTGCTCGGCGCCGAACAGATTCCGTTCCAGATGCGAAAGCTCGTCGGAGCCGTAGCGGGAAGCGGTCATCCGCACGGGCGCCGCAATCGGAATACCGTTCTTTCTCGCCAGCGCGGTCACGTCGGCATAGCTCTTGCGCGGCAAAGCGAAAGAGACGTCGTTTCGGTCGTCGGGATCGACGCAGAACGTAACGAACACTTCGGGACAGTGCTCAATCAAGCGCTCCGTGAGCGCCAGCTCGTCTGCGGTAAAACCGCTGAATTCGTCGATAAACACGGCAATATCGTGCTCGTCCGGATGTGCGCCGAAAAGCGCCGCGGCATGGGGCAGATTGCTTTTTCTGTCGCTGTAGCCGCGCGAGAGCTCCGCGTTGTAAACGCCGAGAATCAGAGACAGGTCCCGGAGCTTTTTCGAAAGCGCCTCGTTTTTTTCGTCAAGCTTCAGCGAACCGAGCGTTTCGGGCGATATGCACGCCTGCTTTAGCTCGATATCCGCTGTAATCAGCTCCGACGCGAGTCTGCGGCGGTTTCGCACCCTGCCGTAAACGGGAAGCCGCTCCCAGAGATCGTCGAGCGCGAGGTTCATCAGCATCACGCGCCCGCGGTCGGAAATATACGGCGTATGGCCCGGCTCGTATTTTTCTATCAGTTTGTCCGCAAGGCGGCTGAAGCTGCAAACGTCGGTTTTCGCCGCAGCCTGGGGAGAACAGTTCTGCAGCACGAGCTTTTCCGCCTCAAATGAGAACTGTTCGGGCACAATCAAAAGACACCGCACGCCCGCGGAGCCCTTTTCGTCAATTTTTTTGTAGAGCAGCGCGCTCTTGCCGCTGCGGGAGCGACCGAGAATGGGGGTCAGCATCGTTTCACCTCTTTGGAAAATACTGATTTGTTGAGGTCTTCGGCCTCAACAAATCAGTATTTAGGGAGCAGGGAGAAGGGAGCAGGAAAAAGGGCTTGTAAAATATCATATAAGCCTCACCGGAAGACTCTGCTTATACTGTTCTTAAAGTGTTTTATGATGTTTCAATAAATTGAGCGTAGGGCATAAATCAAGAAGCAGATCGTATTGTTACGTTCTCTTCTCCCTTCTCCCTCATCCCTTCTCCCTTGCGGGCGACAGCCCGACAAACCCGAATTTACCAACAAAAAAGGAGAACCTGTCATGCAAAGAGTATACGATTTTTTAAAAAAATGCGGCACTTATTATCTTGCCACCTGCGACGGCAATCAGCCGCGCGTGCGTCCGTTCGGCACGGTGGATATCTTTGAGGGAAAGCTGTATTTTCAGACCGGAAAGGTCAAAAACGTCGCCAAACAGCTTGAAAAGAATCCGAAGATTGAAATCAGCGGCATGGCGGACGGCAAATGGATCCGTCTTACCGGCGAGGCGGTCGCGGACGACCGTTACGAGCCGAAGGCGCATATGCTCGACGCTTATCCGGAACTGAAAGGAATGTACAGCGCCGACGACGGGAATACGATCGTCTATTATATCAGAAACGCCGAGGCGGTCATCTGCTCTTTCACGCAGGCGCCTGAAACGATTGCGTTCTGACCGCGCGTTATGGAGAAGAACTACGATGCGCTGAAGCTCGAAAACCAGCTTTGTTTTCCGCTTTACGCCTGTGCAAAAGAAATCATCCGCCGGTATAAGCCGTTTCTCGACAGCCTTGACCTTACTTATACGCAGTATATCGCGATGATAGTGCTCTGGGAAGATCGCAGCTTGAACGTCAAGGAGCTCGGCAAACGTCTGTTCCTTGATTCCGGCACCCTGACGCCGCTTCTCAAAAAGCTTGAGGCAAAGGGATATATCACCCGTTCCCGCAGCGCCGCGGACGAGCGGAATCTGAACGTTGAGATTACGGAAAAAGGAATGCTGCTGCGTGACGAGGCGGTCCGGATTCCCGAAAAAATGAGCGCCTGCGTCGATTTGACGGCCGAAGAAGCCGGGTTTCTTTATCGGATTCTTTATCAGATCCTCGGAACGACGGAAGACGGCGCGATGTGAGCGCCTGGATAAACGATGCGTTCCGACGCAAAAAACCTTGCGGCATACCGCAAGGTTTTTTTGCGTCTTTTATTCTTTTTTCACAGAATACCGTTACGCCGCGTTGTCCAGCAGGCTTGCGGAGACGGAGTTCGCCGCGTCGCACATCGTTTTCGCGAAAATGGCGTAACCGGTGGCGCTGTCGTCGAGCAGCACGTGCGTCACAGCGCCTATCAGCCGTCCGTTCTGGAGCAGCGGACTGCCGCTCATGCCCTGTACTATTCCGCCGCTGGCGGCAAGCAGCCGGGTATCCGTGACGTGAACGACCATATTCCGGTTGCCGCTGCCCGGAATGATTTTTTTGATCTCGACCGAATAGGACTTTGCTCCGTCGTTGTCGATGCTCGTAATCATCTCCGCTTCGCCCGTTTCGATTTCCTCCGGCAGCGCGATTTCATATTCTCCGACGCCCTCTGGCGCATCGGTCAGAACGCCGTATACGCCGCGGTCCGAATTCAGTCGGATGTCCCCGAGAATATCGCCGCCGTAAAACGAGCCTGTCAGCTCGCCGGCCTGGCCGCCGCCTCCTTTTCGCAGGCCCGTGACCGACGCATGCAGTATCTCACCGCGCGAAAGCTCAATCGGCAGGCCCGTTTCCGCGTCGCTGACGCAGTGGCCGAGTCCCGCGAACACGCCGCTTTTTTCGTCGTAAAAGGTCAGCGTCCCGATTCCGGCGGTGTTGTCGCGCAGCCAAAGACCGGCCTTGTAGATCCCGGTGCTCTGTTCGAGCGCGGGCGTCAGCGTCAGCGTTATAACCGTTCCCGCGCGCCGCACCGTGAATACGACGGCTCCGCCGCCGCTTCCGGCGACCCGATTGCCGACGGATTCGGCTCCGTCCGGCGTTTCTCCGTTTACGGCAAGGATTACGTCGCCTTTCATAAAGCCCGCGTCAAACGCAGGCCGCTCTTCTCCCTGAGCGGTAACGACCGTGTCGAGCTCCGCCACGTTCACGCCGCGCGTAAACATTCGAAGCGCAAAGACGGAGCCGCAGACGACCACCTTTTCCCGCGCCCGGACGGTTACGCGCACGTCCTTGACGGGAATGACGCCGAGAAGCTGCAGCTCGCCGACGCCGCTTTTTTCCGCGGTTCCGGCCGTCTGCCCGACGGTGTCGACGCGGAACAGCTTTCCCGCGTCCGGCGCCGCGCCGCGTACCGTCCGGTAGTCGTCCGGCATCAGATAGTTCCCCGCGGCCACCGTCGAAATCGTCAGAATGCAGAAGGCGATGACTGCGGTACAAATGATTTGAATGATTTTTTTCATATTTCACCTCCATGGTGTTAATATGCGAAAAAATCGGCCTATTATCAACGCCAAAAAATCACCGACGCGGTTTTCAACGCAGGAAAATATTTGAAAAAATAAGAACAGTCAGGCGCGTTATCGGAACCATGAAGGCCGAAAAGGAAACCGCCGCGCGCAGTCCGGTATCTGCGCACGGCGGTTTTTATCTTTTCTGTTAATATGATAT
>JAFRTA010000071.1 GCA_017427315.1 Clostridia bacterium | reverse complement strand
TAAATCAGAATTTACCGAGCGCCGCCCGCACGGCGTCCTCCGCCATCGCGACGGCGGTATGCGCGCAGGGCGGAAGCTCGAAAAACGCCTCTCCGCCGAAATCCGGCGCTATCAGCGCTTCCGCCGCGGTTGAAAGCGCGCGGACCTTTTCGCGCTCAATCGCCGTATCCATATCGCAGGGCAGCTCCCCGAGCAGCCGATACAGCGTCATCGCGTACACCGCGACGATTTTTTCCGCCTCTTCGGGCGAGATGCGTTCCGCAGTCCGTTCAAGCTGCACGAGCGCGCGCAGCACCGTCAGAGCAGTCCTGCTGCCGTCAGTCGCGGCGGGGATCTCGTCCGCCAATACGCCGTCGTCCCGCGGCTTCGCCGACAGCCCCAGAAGATAATCCGTCGAGACGTCGTAAAGCGCCCCCGCGCGCACAAGGAACTCCGTGTTGCAGTCGCGGATGCCGTTCTCGTAATGCGAAAGCAGCGCCTGCGAGATCCCCAGCGCTTCCGCCGCGTCCTTCTGGTTCAAGCCGAGACGCGCACGCGCCTCAATCAGCCGCGCCGACGCAATGTTTTTCATTGAAAACTCCCCCGATTATCCGTTTTGTATAATTTTATCACAATACACGGAAAAAGTCAAAAGGAAGTGTCTTTATGCAGGCATACCGCGTACATCTGCTCCGAAACGCCACCACGCAGGGCAATCTCGACGGCCGCTACTGCGGCAGCACCGACGAGGAGATCTGCGGGCAGGGAAAGCAGGAGCTCGCCTATCTCATGGAAACCTATACCTATCCGCAGCCGGATTTCGTTTTCGTCTCGCCGCTGAAAAGCTGCGTGCAGACGGCGGATATCGTCTGGCCGGACGCGCCGCGCACGAAGATAGGCGAACTGCGTGAATGCGATTTCGGCGACTTCGAGGGCAAGACCGCCGACGAGCTCGCGGACGACCCGGCGTATAAAGAATGGCTCGTGGGCGGGGTCGACGCATGTCCGCCCGGCGGGGAGAGCAACGGCGCTTTCTCCCGGCGCGTTACGGCAGGCTTCGTGAAGATCGTCGACGGGCTGATCTCCTCCGGCATCCATAACGCGGGGATCGTGACGCACGGCGGCGTGATCATGGCGATCCTCGCGGCGTTCGGCATCCCCCAGCAGCCGATGAGCGCGTGGCTCACGCCGCCCGGATGCGGATATACGCTGCTGGTCAATCCCGGCGTCTGGGCGTCGCACCGCAAAGCGGAAGTATATCTTGACATTCCCGAGCGCCCGCTGACCGACGACGAGGAGCGGGAGCTGTGGGATTGGTACCCGAGCGAGGAGTGAGAGCGGAGTTCGGAGAGCGGAGAGCGGAGATGATCGGCTTCGCCGCGGAAAGATATGTAAAAAGTGAGATGTGAGCTGTGAAATGTAAAATGTGAGATAAGAGATGAAAAGCGCAAGGCGGCGTACTGCGCCGCGGAGGGGACGATCTCTCTGTTTAGCCTTCAATCATAGGTCTCAGTCTTTATAAATACAGTATAACAGGACGGTATCGGCAGACAAAGCGACGGTACCGTCCTGCGTTTATTGTTATCTCATAAAAGATAAGAAGCGGCGGCAAGTCTGTGCCTCTCACTCTTATCTCTCTCATTTGATATCTCGATTCTTGTATCTGGAATCTCGTATCTTGAATCTCGTATCTCGATTCTCGAACCCCCTCCCCGCGGTGCAGCCGCACATCTCCGAACTCCGCTCTCCGCTCTTCTTTGCGGCGCGGCCGCTCATAACTTCTCCCGTGGTGTCGAACAGACACCTGAGCCCTTCGCAGGCGTCCCATTTGCCTGTGAGGTGATGTATCATAAAATTCAGCTCATGGTCGTGTTCTTCAAAATAACGGACCGTCAGGTTGGTCTTGCCCATTTCTTTAAAGCGCCGTTCCGCGGCGCGGGCGTAGGCCACGGGCGTCATAGCGTCGCATTCCCCGGCGAGGATATAGATCGGTATCTCAAGCCGCGGCAGCACCGCGCGGTTCGGCTCAAGCTCCGCGTGCTCCCGGAACCAGCCGGAGGTCAGCGGGATGCCGTGATTTTCCCGCAGCCACGCGTCGTCGCCTTCTTCGATCGCGCGCAGCATTCCGTCCAGATGCTCCCGCGAGCCGTAGACTTCCGCGATATCCGGCGCGGTCAGCTTGCCGTCCCCGTCGGCGTCGAGCTCGTCAAAGGTTTTCCCTTTGAAGCACTCGATCTTATCGCGCACCTGCCGGCGGTCCTCTTCAAAATCCTCGCGGGAAATATACCCTCTGCCGACGCAATCGAACGCACGGCAGAGAGAGACGAGCGGACTGCCGCCCCCGAGCTGCCATTTCAGCGTATCGATCAGATTTTCGTCGCAGTATCCGCTCAGGATCAATCCCGCGACGTCCGCGCTGCGCAGGGCGACGAGCGGCGCGACGATCGTGCCCTCGCTCTGCCCGAACAGCCAGATGGGCTTGCCGGGATACTGTATTTTTATGTATTCGATCAGCCGCAGGATATCGTTCACGGAGTTATGCGGCAGATAGGTACGGAACAGCTCGTCGTCGATCTCCTCGAAGCGGGGCGGAACGTCGCTGTCGCGCACGCCGCGGGTGCTGTAACGGCAGTAAGCGACATGCCGCTTCGCGAACTCCTTCGCGTAAAAATCGTGGTAATACCAGATCTTGCCGTCCGGGTTCCGACGTTTGGTATTGTAGGTCATCGGTCCCGAGGCATTGACGTAAAGCGCGACGCCGTTGACCCTTCGCGGCGCGCTCATCTTCGCTTCGATTTTGACGCCGTCGTCGCTCGTGACGGTGAATATTGTGTCGGTCATGGTTTGGGCTCCTTTCAAATTCTGATTTGTCGCGCTGACGCTTGAAGGGATGAGCGATAAGGGATGAGGGATGAGAGAACGTAAAATATACGTTCTGCGCCTTGGTTGAATTTCTCGGTTTGTTGCCGAAAAATGAACACTGTCGCGTCTTTTGAGGCAAAAAATATATTATACAAGCCCTTATCCCTTATCTCTCATCCCTCATCCCTAAATTCTGATTTATGCGCTTGCGCATAAATCAGAATTTATAAAAAAATGACCGCACATCCGTCGGGAATACGCGGTCATTTTTTAACATTATTCTTCGTCGTCTTTCCGGACTTCATACTTCGTATAAAGCGCCACGCCTTCGACGTCGCTCTTGGGCGCTCTCGCGGGCGCCGCGGGCGCATCGTCCTTTTTGCCGTAGCCGCCCTTGCCGCCGCGGTCGTTGTAACGGCCCTTGCCGCCTCTGCCGCCGCGGTCGCGGCCGCCGCCGTAACCGCCGCCCTTGCCGGCGTGCGTGGGCTGTACGCCATCGTCAAGCGCGATGATCACCCTGCGGGAAGCGTCGGAGCCGACCGAGAACGAATGCACGCCCTCGATCTCCTGCACCGCGGTGTGAACGATGCGGCGCTCATAGGGATTCATCGGGTCGAGCGATACGTTTTTGCCGTATTTGAGCACCTGCGCGGAGCTGCGCTTTGCGAGCGCGCGAAGGCTGACCTCTCTCTTCTGACGGTAATTGCCGACGTTCAGCGCGACCCTGTCGTGATCCTCGCCGGTGACATTGGCGACCAGTCTCGAAAGATATTGCAGCGCGTCAAGCGTTTCGCCGCGTCTGCCGATCAGAATGCCCTGCTCCTCCGAATCGCCGGAAATCGTGTAAATCATATTCTTTTCGCTCTTGCGGGCGGTAATCGAAAAATCCTTTACGCCCATCAGGCCGATCACCTCGGTCAGATATCTGCTGACCGCGTCGTCCACGGGCTCGCCGGGCTCGTCGTCGAAAGACGGCAGGGGCTCCGCGTTGATTTTTTCGTTCTTTTCGGCGGCCTTGGGCGCCGATTTCTTTTCGGGCGAAGATTTCTTCTCCGGCGCATTCTTCTTTTCCGGCGCGGATTTCTTCTCCGGCTTCGGGGCCGGCTTTTTCTCCGGCGCGGGCTCCGGAACCTCGTAATAGGCCCTGACCTTGGCAGGAGCGCCGCCGAACAATCCCAGCGTTTTCTTTTTGCCTGCGGAAATCACTTCCAGCTTAACGTCCGCCTCTTCGGGCGCGCCGAGCATTTTTTTGGCCAATTCACGTGCCTCTTCAAGCGACGCCGCAGAGGCAATATATTCTTTGATCATAAAACTGTCACCATTCCGAATTATTACTTTTTTCGCTCCCTTGGGGAGCCGTCATTTTATTCCCGGAACTTTGCGGTATTTTTAATACTCTTTTCCCGCGCCCTTGCGTTGACGGTTTCGTCCACCATGAGCTGCGCAAGGATCTTTTCCGGTTTGTATACAATATTCAGGATCACGGTCTGGATGAAGGAGAGGATATTGC
>JAFRTA010000012.1 GCA_017427315.1 Clostridia bacterium | reverse complement strand
TATCCTTGAGCGGGATATGACCGCCGGTGTCGTGCTCGGCAAGATCGATCATCACGCGGATCGCATATCGTCCTCGGGTTGAGATCATAAAACCACCGCCTCCCTGTTTTTACCTATTATACCGCAAGGTAAATAGGTAAAGCAAGAGAAAGATCATAAATACCTATTGACATAGTAGGTTAATAGAATTATAATGGCGGAGAAATCAACCCGAAGGGAGACATCCGCCGTGATTTATGCCGACAATGCCGCCACGACGAAGATGAGCGACGCGGCGATCCATACCATGATCACCCTGATGAACGAGTCCTGGGGAAACCCGTCCAGCCTGTATACGCACGGGCAAAAAGCGAAAGAGGCGCTCGAAGCCGCGCGCGGGGAAATCGCCGCCGTGATCGGCGCGGAGCCGCGGGAGATCTTCTTCACTTCCGGCGGCAGCGAGGCGGACAACCAGGCCCTTCGCACCGCCGCCGAGCGCGGCACGTTCGACGCGTTCGTGCTCGAATATCAGTATTATCTCAACGATTCGACGCTTTCGAAAAACTATCAGTTTATTCCTTTCGGTTATATACACGATAATCCGCTTGCCGTAATCGAAAGCACCGACGAAACCGCAAAACGGATCCTTTCGCTGTTTGCCGATTACTGTGAGGAAAACGGCGGCGAGCTCGCGAAGAAAGACGGTTTCAATACGGCGCCGGACGGTTTTACGGAAATGACCGCCGAATATACCGGCGAAGAACTGATCAACGCGCAGAAGCTCTATAAGGAAAACAAAGACAGCAAGCCGATCGTCTGCGTCTTCGTGGCTGACGTCTCCGGCAGCATGGTCGGCGAACCGATCAACGCGCTGAAGGAATCCCTGATCAACTCCATGCAGTATATCAATACCGAAAACTATATCGGCTTCGTTTCTTACAGCGACATCGTTACCATCGAACTTCCGATCGCCCAATTCGACTTGACGCAGCAGTCGCTGTTCAAAGGCACCGTGGAATCTCTGCAGACCAACGGAACGACCGCAACGTTCGACGCGGTTTGCGTCGCGATGAAAATGGTGGAGGACAAGCTCACCGAAGTGCCCGACGCGAAACCGATGATCTTCGTTTTGAGCGACGGCGAAACAAATGAAGGTCATTCTCTTTCCGACATCTCGGATATCATTTCCGGCCTCAAGATCCCGATTTATACGATCGGTTACAACGCGAATATCGACGCGCTCGCACAGCTCTCCGATATCAACGAGGGCATCTGCATCAACGCGGGCACCGACGACATCACCTATCAGCTCAAGCAGCTGTTCAATGCAAATATGTAATCACCGAAAGGAGAAAAATCATGGCATTCACACTCGAATTACCGAAGGAAGAAGAAATCAAGGCCGTCGTTCAGGCCGAGACTGCCACGACAGATCTTGAAAAGGCGAAGGTCACGACGCTCGTCGCAGAGAACACGCAGACGATTCTCAACGTTGACCTTGACAGCATGGAATCGCGCCGCGAATGTGTGACCGCCATCGAAGGCTTCGGTCTCGATACGCTGCGTAAGTCCGAGAGCAAAAACGCGATCCTGCAGAAGCGGATGTATCAGTTCAGCGAAGCAGGCGGCGAAGGCGGCGACGTCAGCAAGGGACTTGTCGACCTGACGCTTCGCATGCGCGACCTCGACCCCTCCAAAGCAGATTTCCTCAAAAAAGGAAAATTCGGTAAGCTGTTTAATCCCGCAAGAAGGTATTTTGAACGGTTCAAGACTGCGGACGAAGAGATCGCCGAGATCGTCAAATCGCTTGACCGCGGCAAAAAATCGCTTGAGGACGACAATACGACGCTTGAAATCGAACAGACCTCCATGCGGCAGCTTACAAAACAGCTCAATCAGAATATCGAGATCGGGATGCAAATGGACATCTCGCTGGAAAACGCCGTTGCAAACATGCAGGCGGAGAACGGGGACCCCGAAAAAATCAAATTTATTCAGGAGGAAATCCTTTATCCGCTGCGTCAGCGCGTTCAGGACTTCCAGCAGCTTCTGATCGTCAATCAGCAGGGTATTATCGCGATGGAAATCATCCGCCGCAATAATAAAGAACTGATCCGCTCTGTCGACCGTGCGAAGCTCGTTACGATTGCCGCTTTGAGAACCGCGGTCACCGTCGCCGGCGCGCTCTATGATCAGAAGATCGTTCTTGAAAAAATCAAGGCGCTCAACGAAGAGACGAACCGCATGATATCCGCCACAAGCACCATGCTCCGCGAGCAGGGCGCGGATATCCAGCGGCAGAGCGAAGAAGCGAACATCTCGCCCGAAACGCTTACCGCGGCGTTCAACGATGCGCTTGCCGCCCTTGACGCGATCAGCACCTATAAGCAGGAAGCGCTCCCCCGCATGAAAAACACAATCGCTCAATTCCAGACGCTTGCCGAAGAAGGCGAGAAACGCATCCGCAAGCTCGAGGAAGGGCTTGCATAAACGCAATGCATTTTCAAAAAAAGACAGGACGGTTTTTCCGTCCTGTCTTTTTTCGGTTTCTTTTAATGGCGGTCTTTTGAAAAATCTCTTACGACCAGTCGAAATAAAAAGCGCCTTCATGGTTGTCTGCGACAAGCCAAACCGTATAATGCTCTCCCTTTTT
>JAFRTA010000070.1 GCA_017427315.1 Clostridia bacterium | reverse complement strand
GCTGACGGCAACGCCGATCCCGCGCACGCTCAACATGGCGATGAGCGGCATCCGCGATATGTCCGTCATCGAAGAAGCGCCGGGCGACCGTCTTCCCGTGCAGTCGTATGTTATCGAATACGACGAAGGCGTCGTCGCAGAAGCGATCGAACGCGAGCTGCGGCGCGGCGGTCAGGTTTATTATCTGTATAATAAGATCGCAGGCATCCGTGAAAAAGCCGCGCAGATACAGAAGCTGGCGCCGGATGCGCGTATCGGCGTCGGCCACGGCAGAATGAGCGAAGAGGAATTGAGCTCGGTCTGGCAGGATCTTCTCGAGGGGAATATTGATATCCTCGTCTGCACCACGATCATCGAGACGGGCGTCGACGTGCCGAACTGCAATACGCTGATCATCGAGAACGCGGACCGCATGGGGCTCGCGCAGCTTCACCAGCTTCGCGGGCGAGTCGGAAGGTCCGCAAGGCGCGCCAGCGCGTATTTTACCTTTACCAGAGGCAAGCAGGTCAGCGACGTCGCCGAACGCCGGCTGAACGCGATCCGCGAATACACCGAATTCGGCTCCGGCTTCAAGATCGCGATGCGCGACCTTGAAATACGCGGCGCGGGCAGCATTCTCGGCGCGCATCAGCACGGGCATATGGAGGCGGTCGGTTACGATATGTATCTGCGGCTTCTGAATGAGGCGGTACGCGAGCTTACCGACGGAGAGGGCGGTCGGGACGGTTCCTCAAAGAAAACCGCCGAATCGCTCGAGGAGAAGGAGTGCGTCGTGGATATCAGCTTTGACGCGCATATCCCGGAGAGCTATATCCAAAGCGTGCCGCACCGTCTCGGGATCTACCGCCGCATCGCGGATATCAAAACGCAGGCGGACGCGGACGACGTGCTCGACGAGCTCATCGACCGGTTCGGCGAACCGCCGGAGAGTGTGAAAGGCCTGATCACGATTTCGCTTTTGCGCAATACCGCGTCGAAATTCGGCATTTATGAGATCGGTCAGAACGGCAGGAACGAAATGCTGCTTTATATGCGTGAGATCGACGCGGACGCGGTCGGAAGACTGTCCTGCGCGCTGCTTGACCGGCTCTCGCTCTCCTTGGTGGACAAACCGCTGATACGGATAAAAAAACTGCCGAAACAGAGCCCGCTCGCCTGTCTGCGTGAGGTATTGAAGATTTTGTCGGGTGAATTCTGATTTATAAGGAGGCTTACATCATGCCGAAATCGCCTTTGTTTTTCACCCCCGCGGTTTTTGCTGCAGGGGAGACTTACTGCATTTATGCCCGCGTGCGCATTGCCTGCGCGTTTGCCGTCGAGGTGGACGGAAAACGGTATTACGACCATTCCAACGGCGTCAAGCGTACCGCGACGCGTATCCATTGCGCTTCCGTGCCGCGCGCGGCGCTCGACCGGGCGAAAAAATATACCGTCGTGATCGAGCCGCTGATCCTGCGGCTCGCCTATCGGAGCAAATTTGCCGAGGCGCAGACCTTTGATTTCGTTTTCCGCCCGGTTCCCGCCGATGATATCAATATCTACCATATCGCGGATACGCACGGGCGCGCAGGCCATGCGGTCCTTTCGGCAAAGAATTTCGGCAGGCGGATCGACCTTCTCATCCTTAACGGCGATATCGTGAATTCCTCGGAACGCGTATCCGATTTCGACACGATCTACCGCCTCTGCGACGGAATCACGCACGGGAATATCCCCGTGATCTGTTCCCGCGGCAACCACGATCTGCGCGGCAAGGCGGCGGAGAAGATGTGGGAATATATGCCTTCCGTGAACGGAAAGACTTATTTTTCGCTGCGTACCGGAAACATCTGGGCGCTGGTGCTTGACTGCGGCGAGGATAAGGACGATTCGCACGAGGAATACGGCGGAGCGAATTGCTGTCACGACTTCCGCGTCGAGCAGACGGAATATATCAAAAAGGTGATCGCAGAAGCCGCGAATGAATATGAAGCGGCGGGCGTGCAGTATAAATTCGTGATCGTGCATAACCCGTTCACCCACGTTGACAAAGCGCCGTTCGATATCGAGAAGGAGTTATACGACGAGTGGACCGCGCTGCTTCGCGAATATATCAAGCCGGATCTCATTTTCGCGGGGCATTATCACCGCTGCTTCGTGAGCCGTCCGGGCGACGGATTCGATTCCCGCGGGGAACCGTGTCCCGTGATCGTCGGCTCCATGCCGGACGGGAACAGCTCGTTTACCGGCTGCGGGGTGACGCTCGGCGGCGAAGAGCCTGAAATCGGTTTTTACAAAGGTTGAGAAAATTTGAATCAAAATATCGGAGGCATCGGAATGCTTAAATTGTTTCCCCGCGGCGGCTGCGTCGAAAACGGATTGAATCCGAAAGCAATCTACGACTTTGTGCAAAGAGCGGAAAAAGAGGAACTCGGGATTGACAGTTTTATGATCCTGAAGGGCGGAACGGTCGTTGCCGAAGGGTATCACGCGCCCTATTCGAACGATACGCCGCATGTGGAATTCTCTCTTTCCAAATCCATCGTTTCGACTGCGCTCGGCTTTGCCGTGCACGAGGGGAAGATTTCTCTCGACGATTCCATCTGCAGGTTCTTCCCGGAATACGGGAAAAGGAAGTTCAACGAAAAAATCACCGTGCGTCATCTCGTTACAATGACCGCGGGGAAAATGATAGGCATGGCGGCGACGCGCCATAAGCGCGACTGGATCAAGCTGTTCTTCGATACACCGCCGCTTGCGCCTCCCGGAAAGCTTTTCCTGTACGTCAACGACAATTTCTATATCCTGTCCGCGCTGATCAGCCGCGTATACAATGAAAGCCTCGTCGATTTTCTGTATCCGCGTTTGTTTGAGCCGCTCGGAATCGAAAAGCCGTTTTGGGAGATCGATTCCTTCGGACACGCCGCAGGCGGCTGGGGACTGTATCTGCCGATCGAGGATCTTGCGAAGATCATCGTCTGTTATTCCGATTACGGCGAATGGAACGGAAAACAGGTAATTCCCGGCGACTGGGTGCGCGCTGCGACCTCTTATCAGGTCCCCACAGTCAAAAAAGGGCAGGTCGACGTGACAAAAGGATACGGCTACGGCTTCTGGCGCACTTCGATGCCCAACGCCTACCGCGCCTACGGGCTCTACGGCCAGCTCGGCTATGTTTTTGAAGATAACGATACGGTTCTCGTGTTCAACAGCGGCATTTCGCGCGATATGCGTCTTGCCGCCGCGATCAACGATATGTGCAGGACGCTCTGGGATACCCCGGATGAGAGCTTCGAGCAGCCGCTGCGCGCGCTTTGCGCTTCTCTCGGCGACAAGGACGACCTGCCTTCCCACGACAGGAACCGTTATCTCGAAGAAAAATACAACGGAAAAGCGCTCTTTACGAAATCGGGCACGTTTGCGTCCATGCTCTGCGCAACGATGTCCACGGTGTTCGACGAGCATATCGGGCATCTCGATCTGTTCCGCCTGCGCAGAGAAGAAGACGGCAGGATGTTCCTGCTCTGGCGCGAGGGCGAATTCGTCAACGAAGCCGAGATCGGCATGGACAATACCTATGCGGTCAGCGACGTCGCCTACGGGCAGCTCAGGCTGCACGCCTGCGTCAAGG
>JAFRTA010000069.1 GCA_017427315.1 Clostridia bacterium | reverse complement strand
TGAAACCGGCGCCGAGCGCAAGCGTCAGCGCGGCGAGGAAAGTGTCGCCGGCGCCGCAGATATCGACCTCTCCGCTGACCGCCGCTGCGTCGACGCGCCGCAGGAACTGACCGTTGGTTATCAGCGAGCCCTTCTCGCCGAGCGTCTCGAAAACGGTACAGTCCGAATCGGAAGCCAGCAGCTTTGCGTTGAGCTCGAACCGGTCGGGCATCTGTCCGACCGCGCAGGCGCATTCATATTCGTTCGGTTTTAAAAACATCGAGCGGAATTTATCGATGTTGTATCTGCTGTCCGCAATGATTTTTACGCCGTCCTGCGCCATACGGTTGAGCTTTTCACGTACGCGCGGCGTGATCGCGCCGAAACGGAGCTGGTCGCAGACGGCGATGACGTCTGTCTGGGCGGCGAGCTCGTCGAGAGCGGTCAGAATGCGTTCCTCCGTTCGTTCTCCGATCGGCTCGTAAGAAGCGAAATCAAGACGGGGATCCTCATAAACCGTGTCGGAAATGCCGCGACGCAGCGGCTTGCAGTATGCGTTTGTGAATCTGCCGGGTTCGGTGATCAGATCGGCGGAAACACCTTTAGTCCGAAGAGCGCGCTCAAGAAGCGTTCCGCGCCAGTCGTCGCCGCGCACGCCGACGCATTTCAGCAGCGCGGGACGAAGCGACGCCATATTGGCGGCGACGTTTCCGGCTGCGCCGGGCGAGAAGGTCTCGCTTACGACGGGCAGCGGAAAATGCGGCGTTTCTTTGGAAAGCTCGCTTTTCGTCATATCGGCGCGCCAATAGACATCGACGCAGAAATCGCCGACGACGCCGGCTTTGACTTCGCCGACGCCGTTCAGGATCTCGTTCATTTCATTGATCGTCATGCTTATCCTTCCTGTTCGTGCGGTTTCTTTTGTAAATGCTCATCATTCCGTCGAAAATCAGATCCGGATCATGGATGATTTCCCTGTCGCAGTACGGAATAATCCGCTCCGCGACGCCGCCGGTCGCGACGACGGAGGAAACGGACCTGCCGAGTTCCTTTTCGATTTTTGCGCACATGCCGTCAAGCATCGCGGCGCTGCCCAGAACGATGCCCGCCTGCATGCTTTTGACGGTATTCGTGCCGATGGCGGTCTGCGGCCTGTCGAAATAAAGCGAGGGCAGCAGCGAAGTCCCGCTGGTCAGCGCCCGCATCGAAATCACGACGCCGGGACTGATCGAGCAGCCGAGAAACGCCCCGTCCGCGTCGAGTACGCTGATCTTCGTCGCGGTGCCCAGGTCGAGAATAAGACAGGGCAGCGGATATTTTTCCGCCGCGCCGACGGCGGAGCAGACCAGATCCGCTCCGAGCTGAGCGGGATTGTCGATTTTGATGTTCAGTCCGCATTTTACGCCGGGGCCGACGACGAGCGGTTCTTTTTTCGTGATTTTTTTCGCGGCGCGCGCAAGCACCTCCGTCAGCTCCGGAACGACCGAGCTGATTGCGGCGTCGCCGATGTCGTTGATATTCGTGCGGTTAAGAGAGAGGATCTGCAGCATCTCGGCGCCGTATTGGTCCGCCGTTCTGGTGCGGTCGGTCGCCATGCGCGCCGTGAATCTCGTTCTCGTTCCGTCGTGGCAGCCGAACGTGACGTTCGTATTGCCGATGTCGATCATTAAAATCATTTTATCACCTTTTCAGTTGCATTCTGCGCCGGTTTGTATTAAAATATGTATCAAACGGCGACGGACCGCCGGAAAAACATACGGGATGTGAAAGAAATGAAAATCGGATTTATCGGGTGCGGGAATATGGCGCGGCCGATTATCAAAGGGGTCCTCGACGCGGACCTTGCGGAGGTGCTCGTCACGGATATCGCGCGGGCGTCCCTTGAAAGCTTCTGCGCCGGAAACGGCGCTGCCGCGTCGACGCAGGAAGAGATCCTTGCGGAATGCGGCGTGATCGTGCTTGCGGTGAAGCCGCAGGTCCTTCCTTCGCTTCTGCCCGAAATCGCTCCTGCGATAAACGGGCGAAGACCGCTCGTGATCTCGATCGCAGCCGGAAAGACGACGGCGTATATCGCCTCGTTTTTCGAACCGGGGATCGCCGTGGCGCGCATCTTTCCGAATCTGAACGCGCGGGTGAAATCCGCGGTATCCGCCTATTGCGGCAACCGTTTCGTTTCGGAAGAACGTCTTTCGCTGGTCCGCGATATCTGCGGGAGCTTCGGCGCTGCCTTCGCGGTGCCGGAAGATAAGATCAATATTTTCGGCGTGCTCGGCGGGTGCGCCCCGGCTTATACTTTTATGTATATCGAAGCGCTCGCAAAAGCGGCGGCTGCCGCGGGATTCGACCCGGCGCTCGCGCTGGAGGTCGCCGCGAAAATGACCGAGGGCTCCGCAAAGCTGCTTGCTTCTTCCGACGACGCGCCCGAAACGCTCGTGAAAAACGTCTGCTCGCCCGGCGGGACGACGATCGAAGGCGTGAACAGCCTGCGCGGAGACGATTTCGAACGGCTGATCGGGAGAGCGTTCGACGCTTCACTGCGCCGGGACGCGGAGCTTGCGGGCGCGTGAACGATTACGGCCTGATGCCGCCGGCTTCGTTCTGCAGCTTTTTCAGGGCATTCCTGATCGTCTCGAGCGAAGCGCTCACGTCTTCGCTGTTATAGTAGGTGAGGTCAAGCACGCAGGCGTCGATCGCGCCGCAGACGATAAATGCAATCGTCAACCCGGTCTGCCGGTCGTAAGGTCTGCCGTTGTTCCTGACTCTGGTAATCAGATCGCCGAGTTTCTGTTTCAGATTCAGGCAGAATTCCGGGGCGAAGGGCGATGCGAGCAGCTTTCTGTAAAACTCGACGTCACGGTCGAAGAATTCGACGATCGACTGTATGGCTTCATAGGGGTTTTCGACGACTTTTTCGAGAAACGTTTCGTCCGCGGTGTCGATCATGTCGTCAAAAATCTCTTCGAGCCATTTTTCCTTGCAGTCGTAAATGTCGAGAAAATGCAGATAAAACGTGCTTTTATTGATATCCGCGCGTTCGCAAAGCTCTTTGACCTTGATCTGATGCACGTCTTTTTCCGTCAAAAGCGCGGCAAGGGCGCTGTAAATGCTCTTGCGCGTTCTTCGGATGCGTCTGTCCTCCATATTTTTCACCGCCTGCGATATTTTCATAGTATGATTATAATATTAAATCGACGATTTGTCAACTATCGTCTGAAAATCGTCTTATCTATGAACGGAAATGTATAATTATCTTGCAATTTCATGTGAATATATGTATAATTGTATAAAAACACGTAAACAGTGAAATCATTCGGAACGGAGAAGTGTTATGGAGCATCCTTACAAACTTGCCGATCATAAATGCCGGTTCGTCAAGATTTTTCCTCTGTATTCCTCGGAGATCCCCGACGAGCTGTATTACAATCCCGGCGCGGTCCCGGATCTTTCGGGTTTCCCTTATCCGCTGCCGCTTGCCGCGTCGAAGTACTCCTGTGAGGCGTATACCTCCGACGGAGCGCGCTGGCTCGGCGGCGAGGGCGGACTGACGCGCGTCGATCCCGCGCCGGAGCGGGAAAGCGACCGGATTCTTTTCTTCGGCGTCGACCGTTATCTTGCGGACGAGGACGTCCGTGCGCTCTATGCCGACGGGGAGGTCCTCTGGGCGCTCTGCAAAACGGGCGTTTCCCGCATTGAGATGCGCAGGGTCTCCTGTGAAGAGAAGGCGAAGATGCTTACGGCGGAATCGCTTCGTTTCGTCGACCGCCGCGGGATGGTTTCGAACCAGGAGCTCTCGGAGCCGCGGGAGCCCGATTCCGTGAAGGGCGATACGCAGTCGGACAATGACGGCGGCTTTACCGCGGCGTTCGCCGTGGGAGAGACGCTGAAATATGCCTGTCTCAAAAGAAAGCTCGGCGCCGGCGCCCCTGAAACGCTCGACGCGAAGGCGAGCGCGGTCCGCGCGGGGGAGGCGTGCCTTCTTACGCTGAATATTTCCGGCAGGGGCGACGGGTTCCCGGCGCGCACCTACGCGCTGCGCTCGGAGCGTGTGCCCGACGACGGGCTGTTTTATCAGAAACAGGAAGACGGCTTTGCGGTGTGTCTCGATACGCGCGCCTCGCGCCGGCGCGGCTGCGCGGGCAAAAAGGTGAAGTGCGACGCGCCCGTGCCCGACCGGCTTGCAAAGCTCTACCGGGATCTCGGCTTCCGTGACGACGACGTGATTTACAAAGGCGATACCTCGAGCGACGAGGTCACGCTCCATTTTCTGAATCTCTGGAAAATGTACGACCATTTGTGCTTCGACGACGAGGAGCTGCGTGAAATCGTTGTTTCGTCCTGCGAGAACCTCATGAACCACATTATCGACAACGGGCTTGTGGTCCGTGAAATGGACGGGAAGCCGACCACCTGGGGCCGTTGGGACCCCGAATATTTCAATACGACGATCGGCTGGGCGGACGCATGCCTGAATTCCGCGCAGATCCTGATGTATCTGAACGTCGCCGAGCATATCTGCGGCGCAAAGGAAAAATGGACGCTCTGCCGCCGTCAGCTCATTTCGAAATATCATTACGACGATTTGCCGCTTTTCCACCGCGACCGGTTCACGCATTTCTCTTACGCCGTCGGGAACGACTGCGACGAAGAGATGATGTACGGCGACAACATGCTCGCGGTCGTCGCGTTCTACGGGCTGATCACGCTGGAAAAAGACCCCGAACTGAAAAAGAAATACGTCAGAGGGCTGCGCACCTGGGACCATTCCCTGCTGCGCGAAGACAATCCCGGTTACCGGTTCCTGTGCATGGCGGCGGACCCCGATTATCCCGCCGATATGGACGGGATCGCCGGGTGGTTCTATCGCCTGCCGGTCAGCCGCGTCGCCTCGCCGATCAAGCTTGAGCGCGCGGATATGCCGGTGCGCGTCGGCTGGGGCGGAGATACCTTTACCGGCTGGCGGCCCGAACCGGATGAAGCCGCGATCACGAAATACGACAGGGATCCCTGGCAGTGGCGGCGGATGAGCGAAGGAAGCGTA
>JAFRTA010000011.1 GCA_017427315.1 Clostridia bacterium | reverse complement strand
GGTGCCGCATCACGACCTGACGGATGAGGATTTTGTGATGATCACCGGCTTTGAGCTGGGCTTTGACGAGGGATGGCGGAAGGATTTTCTGCAGGCGAAGGTCTGCGACCTGTGTATGCTTGCGATCGATCCCGACAATGAGATCCAGCCCTGCTACCACAGGAAAAAATACATCGCCGACGAGCGCCGCCCGTGGGGAAAATTCGATGAAAACGAGCCGGATTTCGAGCGGGAATACAACGCCGACTGCATCAACGAGGCGATCCGCATCTGCCGCGAAAAAGGATTTTTCGTGACTTATAACCATCCGCACTGGTCGCTGGAGCGTTACGAGACCTATTCGAAATACAAGGGCATGAACGCGATGGAGATCTGCAATTTTTCGAGTCTGATCGACGGTTACAACGAGTATAACGGCGAGATCTACGACGATTTCCTGCATCAGAACAAACGGATATTCGTGCTCGGCACCGACGACAACCACAATCGCCGCGACCCGAACTGCCGTATGTGGGATTCCTTCGGCGCGTTCACAATGATAAAAGCGGAAAAGCTCGAGTACCGCTGCATCACCGACGCGCTCGTCAAAGGCAATTTCTACGCCTCGCAGGGACCGGAGATCTACGGCCTGTGGCTCGAGGACGACGTGGTGCACATCGAGTGTTCCCCCGCGGATAAGGTCTTCTGCACCACAGCGCAGCGCCGCTGCATGTCTCGTTACGGCGAAAACGGCGCCGAGATCACCCACGCCTCGTTCGAGCTCAAGCCCGCGGACGTGTACTTCCGTCTCACGGTCACCGACCGCAGCGGTCTGCACGCGGACACCAACGCATATTTCTACGACGAAGTATTCGGTGTGTAAGAAGAAAAAATACAAAAGGACGGAGCCGGGAAGGGTTCCGTCCTTTTTCGGTTTCGCGTTTTTTTGGTTCTTCACGGATATTTGTGTCAAGAAAGCTTCGGGCGACAGTCTGATAAATCAGAATTTGTCTCATTCCGTGAAGAACCTATTTTTTCTTCTGTATCAGCGCGCGCAGCCTGACTGCGGCGGGCTTGAGCGCTTTCTGGATTACCGGCGCGACCGTTCTGCTGAGCGCGGTGTCCGGAATCAGCCAGTCCTCTTTTTTCGCCTGATCGGGGCCGACGTGTCCCCGCCATCGGTACGGCAGCGCGCCTCTGCCGCAGCATACGCAGTATTTATGCGGCTCGGAAAACGCTTTTACGATCTTCCAGCCGTCCAGCGACGGGTCGGAGAGCTCGAGCAGATCGTCCTCCGGGTAATCCGTTCCGAACCGCGCGTTGAAGCGGTAGGCGCAGTAAGCGTAGGAGCAGGGCGCGAGCTTGCCGTTTCCCATCATATGGCAGTGGGTGAACAGGCAGTTTCGGAACGCGGGCGCGGGATCGTCCGTCGGGCGCTCGAGGATCGTGCGCAGAAAACGGTTCATCGGCACGCCGAATTTTATCGGCACGCCCGAGCGTTCCGCGGCGGCGACGATCTCTTTTTTATTCTTCCGCGAGGGCGGATAATTGGAAATATCGAAGCTGCATCCGCAGTCCCGGATGCGTTCGAGCGTATCCGTCGGGATCTTCGGCAGCAACAGCCCGTTGGAAACGATCCGCAGATCGCTGTCGGGAAAAATCTCCCTGCATTTTTCGGCGTAATCGGCGATGCGCGGATTCATCAGCGGCTCGCCGCCCATCAGGCGGATCTTTGCGATCCCCCAGAACAGCTCTTTCATGCGATTCAGGTCTTTCACGAAGTTGTCAAAGTCGTAAAAGCCCGTGTCGACGTGCAGGTTGGAGTAATCGCAGCAGCCCTTGCAGTTGAGATTGCAGACGTGACAGAGCTCCGTTTCCATGTAGTCGAGGCGCGGCTTGGAAATATCGATCCCGATCGGTTCCCGCGGGGCGTATCCGACGTCGGTCGGATAAACGGCGACCGAAGCAAACGAGAGCCCCCGGCATGCGGCGGCGAGCCCCTGCAGCTCTTCGTTGCGGGCGACGAACACGATGCTTTGCGTTTCCCTTTCGGCAAACAGAGCTCTGTCCGGCCCGCCCCGCAGACGGACCGTCTCGCACGCAGGATACCGCGCGGTTATTTCGCGGAGCCGGTTTCCGTCGGTATAGAAAATGCAGACGTTCCGCATGGCGTTCTTCTCCTTTATTTCATCTTTCCCAGCTTTAAAACGAATCCCGTTTTGCCGCGGAGCGTTTCGCACGCGAACAGGGATTGGAACCATTCGAGCTTGTTTTTCATCGCCGCGCCGTCGGCGCTTTTATAATTGTCGCAGTTGAACGAAGGGATATAGACGTATTCGGGCACGGCGTCCGGAAATCTTTCCCAATAGCGCAGCAGGCGGTCGCGGCTGTCATCCTCCACGTAGCTGGTGCTGAAGGTCCCGTAGGGAAGCTCGGCGTACAGATAAAACCACGGGCAGAAATCCGCGCAGTATATCGCTTTGCCGGTCGATTCCCTGATGGTATCCAGATCGTCCATCGCGTTTTCGCACATGGTCCGGAGTTCCGGCAGCGTGCGCAGCCCCTTCAGCGGACCGCGCGTGACGGTCGCGGTCATCGCCTCGCTGGTCTGATTGAAATTGAAGCTTTCCAGCGTCGGCCGCGTGCGCGTCAGAAATGCGTTGTACGCCTGGGAGGCGGCGAGCGTCAGCAATACCGCGCCGGCGCAGATACCGGCGATCGTGCCCGCCGTCTTTTCGGCGGCTGTTTTCTTTTTGCTCTTCTTTCTCTCTTCCTGCGCGTTCCCGTCGCCGCGTTCCCCGGCCAGTTCACGGACGAGGGCGCCTGTCATCAGGATCGCCGGCACGTCCGCGACGACGCAGGCGCCGCCGAAGGAGATGTTCGAGGGCAGGTCCATGCAGACCGAAAACAGCGCTCCGAAAACGAAAAACGCAAGCCGGCGCGGCTCTTTCCGGTCCGTCAGCAGATAACAGGCGGGACCGAACGCGCAGGGGAGCAGCGGCAGATAAATGATCTCGCCCAGACAGTTCATTTTCGCCGAATGCAGATGAAAGCAGACGACGGTGCAGAGGAAGAGTGCGCATCCCGCCGCAAAATACCATACGCGGTATTTCCGCAGGAACCTGCGCACGACGGGCGCGCCGATCAGATACGCGGCGTTCAGAACGAGCGCAGGAACGCCGAACAGGCGGAAAAAGCGCAGGAATTTTTCCCATTTGAGCTTTTCGAGGACCGTCATGCCCTCGGTGGAAAAGGTCTTGTCCCGCAAAAGCTCCGGGATGCTGCCGAGCACGCCCGTAACGCCGCCTTTCGCGAACAGGACGCCGAGATAGACCGCCGCGCACAGCGCGATCCCCGCGGTCACGAACAGCCAGATTCTGCCGTCCGTCAGACGCGGCAGGGCGGAAAACACGGGTCTCCCGCGTTTTTTCCCGAGCGCGCCGACCGCGGCGAGGACCGAAAACAAAAGATACAGCGCCGCCGCGGCAGGCGCGCAGATTACCGCGCAGGCGAAGCAAAACCCGGAGACGACGCAGGCGGCGGGCTTCGGCGTTCCTTCCGCGAACAGAAGCAGTCCGGCGAGCAGCGCCGCTGCGGGCGCGATATTATAATAGCTCAGCGTCAGCATCCCGCTGGGCAGAAAACCGGTGAAGACCGCCGCCGCGGCGACCGCCCAGACGCGGTATCGGCGCAGACGGAGATAGAGAAAGGCGAACAGCAGCATTTTCCCCGCAATACAGACGTAACGCAGAAACAGGATGCAGCCCTCCGTGCCGCCCGCGACGGCGTAATACAGCCGGAACGGCAGATACTGAAATACAAAGGAGAGCTGCGTCATGCTCCATTCGTTGACGATCGGCGCGTCGCCGAACAGCAGCCGGTGACAAAAGGTATAATAGGCGCTCTCGTCCGCGTTCTGCAGACCGTATCGGGCGCCGGAAACAAAAAGAACGGAGAACAGGACGAAAACGACCGCGGCGGCGATATCGCTCGCGTATGAAAGCCTTTTATCCTGCGGCGAAACAGCCGCCGCGCCGTCGGTTTTCAGTTTCATTGCAATTCCTCCGTAAATGCGGTTTTCCAATCCAGGACCCGAACGATATACCCGGCCCCGCCCTCTTCGACGCTGCACGCGCAAAGCGATCGGACCTGCCGGAGCGTTTCGGGCGCCGCGGTCTCGTCCTCTTCCGAATAAGCGATATAGAAATATGCGGGCAGGTTTTCCGGCCGGACGTTCCAATAGGCGAGCGCGCGCCGGGTCAGATCGTCTTCGTGGAACAGCGGCGTCCAGGAACCGACCGGCATCTGCGCCGTCAGGTAGCAGTAGGAGCTTTCCAGCGCGGCGTAGAGCGGACCGTCGGAGACGCTGCGGATCCTTTCCAAATCGTTTTGTATCGCTTCGGCGTGCGCCAGCCGGTCCGCAGGCTCGTAAACGCCCTTGCCCGGACCGGTGCGGCAGACGGCGACCGGCGCGTCGGAAAACCGGTTCAGCACAAACGAAAAATCAAGCTGCGCCGTGAGCGCCGCGCATTCACAGAGAAGGACGGTGCAGACGGCGGCAAGCGCGGCGGAAAACGCCGCGCGTTTTGATACGCGTCTGTCCCGTCCGGCGGCAAGGTCCTCCCGCAGCTCCCGTAAAAACGACCACGCGCCGCAGACGGCAGGGAAATACGCGAGCGTTCCGCAGGCCAGCAGCGTGAAATTCGAGGTCAGATCCATCGGCAGGGAGAAGAGCAGCGCGGCAAGCCAGACGAACAGCAGTTTCCCGTCGCGCTTTTTACACAGGCAGAGCCCGACCGGGGCGAAGAAGAACGCCGGGAACGCGCCGGAGCGGAAGAACGTTTCCAGTCCGCGGATCGGGTCTGTGCGGCGGAACGCGGCGACATAGCAGGAGACGACCGCGGCGGCGGCAAGGAAAAAGACGGCGGGACGCAGATATCTGCCTGTGCGTTTTTCGCGGAATGCGGGACCCACCGCGGCGGCGGCGAGCGCGGTCAGCGGCAGAAGCACGCAGTTGACCGTTCCGAATTTCTCCGCAAGATATGTGAATTTCCCTCGCATCAGCTCTGTAAAGGAGGTCTGGTAGGGGTTTGCGCCGGAGATCAGCGGCAGGGTTTTCAAGATTCTGCCCAACCCCGTCGTCGCTCCGAGAAACGCAAGCAGCAGCGCCGCGACGGCGCCGCCGCCGACGCTGATCCAGAACCAGACGCGGCCGAGCGGAATGCGGGAGACGCCCGTTCCCGGATTCTTTTTCCGAATCAGACGCAGCATCAAAGCCGCGAGACAGAATCCGGGGTAGACCGCGATGAAGACCGGCTCGCAGACGACCGCAAGCGCGTAGGCGGCGCCTGCGGCGAGCAGCTTCCGGCGTGGGAGCGGTTTTTTTGAATACAGCAGTCCCAGCAGGATCGCGGCGCAGACGAACAGGCAGACGTTGTAATAATTGAGCGCCAGCACGCCCGCCAGCGGATGCGCGCAGAACAGCGCGGCGGCGATCACGGCGGGGAGTTTTTTTCCTTTCAGCATGGCGTAACAGAACCAGTAGGCCGCAAGGTCGACCGCGATATAGCAATATCGCATAAACAGAGCGACCCCGTCCGTTCCGCCTGTTACGGCGGTAAACAGTCGGAAGGGAAGCGACAGCAGCAGTCCCGTCAGTTGGATGAAGCTCCACTCGTCCAGAAAGGGCTTATCGCCGTTTGCGAACCGCTGCGCGATCGCATAGTAAAAGTATTCATCCTCGGAGACCCATGCGGTATGCGCCGCAACAATCAACGCGCCCGCAAGCAGCAGGAACGCGCCGATCGCGGCAAGATCCGTTTTCGTAAGCCTTTTTCCGGCGGCGGCTGTGATTCGTTTCATTTATTTCCACCTTTTGACCTCGATAAGATACCCGGCTTCGCCGCGTTCGGGTTCGCCCACGCAAAGCGCTCCAATCTGCCGGACGGTCCGGAGCACCGCCCTTTCATCCACGTTCAGCGATACGATATAAATATACGCGGGCCGATTTTCCGGCCGGTCGTTCCAATACTCGAGCACGCGCCCGTTCAAATCGTCGTCGTGATAAAGCGGCATATAGGAGGCGACGCGCAGATCGGCCGTCAGATAACAATAAGCGCTTTCATGCACGGCGTAGAACGGACCGTCCGATACGGCGCGGATACGCTCCAAATCTCGCTGTATCGCCGCCGCCCGCTTTACCCGGTCGGCGGGTTCGCATACGCCTTTGCCGGGACCCGTATCGGATACGACGACCGGCGCGTCGGAGAGCCGGTTTTTTACAAGCGAGAGGTCAAGCTGCGCCGCAAGCGCCGCGCACTCGCAGAGCAGGACCGCGCAGGCGGCGGCGAGGGCGGCGCGAAAGGCCGTTTTGCCGAACCTGCGGTTATCCCGCCCCGCGGAAAAGTCCTCCCGCAGCTCCCGCAGAAAAACGCCGGCGGCGCAGACGGCGGGAAAATACGCAAGCGTGCCGCAGGCGAGCAGCGTGAAATTCGACGTCAAATCCATCGGCAGAGAGAAAATCAGCGCCGCCATCCAGAATACGGACAACCTGCGGTCGGTCTTTTTGCACAGACGCAGACCGACGGGGGCGAAGCAGAACGCCGGGAAAGCGCCGGCGCGGAAAAATGCTTCCAGTCCGTTCACGACGTCGGTGTTCCGTGCGACGCGGACGTAACAGGAGACGACCGTCGCCGAGGAGACGAGAAAGGCGCACAGACGGAGATATCGACCGTTTTTCATTTGTTTGCATACGGTCCCGACCGCGGCGGCGGCGACCGCCGAAAGCGGCAGCAGGACGCTGTTGACGACGCCGTATTTTTCGGTCAGATACGACAGCTTCTCGCGCACGAGCTGCCCGAGGGGCGTATGGTACGGATTCGTACGAAACATCAGCGGAAGCGTTTCGAGGATTTTCCCGGGGCCCGTTGTAACGCACAGGAACGCAAGCAGCGCCGCTCCGACCGCGCCGCCGCCGGCCGTGAACCAGAGCAGGAAGCGCCGGGGGACCAACGGCGCTGTCTGCGGTCCGTCCGTTTTCTGCCGCCTTATCCGAGCCGTCAATGCCGGGACGCAGAACAGCGGATAGACGGCCGCAAGGATCGGTTCGCAGACGACCGCGGCGGCGAACGCCGCGCCGCAGAAAAGCGTCTTTGACCGGGAAAGCGGTTTTTTCGGATAAAGCGCCGTCAGCAGGAGGATAACGAAGGCGAACAGGCAGATATTGTAATAATTCAGCGCGAGCACGCCGGCAAGGGGATGGGCGCAGAACAGGAACGCGGCGAGCACGGCGCAGGCTCCTTTCCCCCGGAGCTTGAGATAACAGTACCAAAAGACCGCAAGGTCCGCGGCGATAAAAAGACCGCGCATGAAGAGCACGATGCCGTCGACGCCGCCGGTCACGGCGACGAACAGCGAACAGAACGGCAGATGGAACAGCGAGGTCAGTTGAATGAAGCTCCACTCGTCGCCCAGCAGCCGGTCGCCGTTCGCGACGCGGCGCGCAATGGCGTAGTAGAAGTATTCGTCCTCCGAGATCCACGCGTAACGCGCGGTGAACAGCAGCGCGCCCGCCAGCAGTACGAACGCGCAGACCGCGGCAATATCCGTTTTTGACAGCCGTTTTCCGGCGTCGGCGATCTTCGATCCCATTTATTTCCACCTTTTTATCTCGATCAGGTAGCCGGCGGCGCCTTTGGATATGACGCATTCGCCGTTCTGCCGGAAATACATCAGACTTTTATTGATAACAGAAGCCGGAGTCGCGTCGTCGGCGCGCCGGTCGGAGGGGAAGCACTGTCCGTAAGGGATATACACGAACGCGGGCCTTTTCCCCGGGTGCTTTTCCCAATATTGGGCCTGCCGGGTGAGATTGTCCGCCTCGACGAAGAACGAGGTATAAGCGCCGACCGGCCGCTCGACGGCAAGATACAGATAAGGACACATCGCGTCGACGTATACGCACCCTTCATCCGAGCCGAGGGCGTCCGTGTCCGAAAGCACGTCCCGATACTGCCGCGCGAACAGATTTGAAACGGCGACGCCCTTGAGCGGCCCCTTTTCGAGAACGCAGAAGGCCGTGGGGTCTTCCGCGTTCATAAACGCGCCCGTATTCGTGATATAGGTGATATTCCTGCCGGCGAAAAACAGCATTCCGACGGAAAGCACCGCCGCGGCAAGCTGCAGCGGCGCGAAACGCCGCGGCTGCTTCCGTTCGCCGCGAAGCTCTCCGATGAGCGTGAACAAAAAGAACACTGCGGGGACCCAGGCGATCCTGCCGCCGAAAAAGATCGTGACGTTCGACGCGTAATCCATCGGTATGCTGACAAGCACAGAGAGCCACCAGAACGCGAAGACGCGGCGGTCTTTGTTTTCGCATAACAGATAGCAGATCAGCGCAAACATCGGGACCGTAAAGGAGGTGCAGTGCTGGCTGATGCGAAACGTCCCGTGCAGGAACAGGAGCTGCGCGCAGAACAGAATGGCCGCTTTTGCGCCTTTTTTATCGAAAAACCGTTTGCATACCGCCGCAAGACCCGCCAGCAGGGGCATACCGACGACCGTGTCGAGGCCGACGGCGTCGCAGAGGATCTTCGGCTTTTGCAGGTTCTGCGGGTTGCCGAGCAGCGTCATCTGATGCTCGCTGTCGCCGAACAGCGCGGGAACGTTTTCGAGCAGCGGCCCCAGACCGCTCGTGCAGAGAAGAAAAACGAGAAAGACCGCCGCGCTCAATGCGACGCCGACCGTCAGAGAAAGAAAGGTCTTTCCGTTCAGAACGAACGCGTACCGTTCCAAGGATCGTCTCCGTTTTCTCCTGACAAGGACGCAAAGCAGGACGAGGAAGCCGTAAAAGAAATATGTGAGCGCGAGGAACGGATAGAGAAGGACCGCGCACGAGAGCAGTACGCCCGCAAGGACCCCTCTTTTCCCGTCCGCTCCGTTTTGCCGGAACAGCAACAGGCCGAGAAAAACGGCGAAATGGATGACGAGATTATAATAGTTCAGCGCGAAGATCCCGGCGTAAACGTCCGCGCACAACAGCGCGGCGGCGGCGAGCGCGGTCCCCCGGGAGACGGTCCTCAGCTTGAGATACTCGCAGATGAAAATGAGCAGGTTCACCGCAATGAACGCGTACCGCATATGCAGCAGGATCCCCTCCGTGCCGCCGGCGAGCTTTGCAGCCGCGAGATAGGGCAGGAGCTGGAACAGGATCGAAGTCTGCGTCAGGTGCCACTCGTCGACGAACATCCGGTCGCCGTCGAGGAACCGTTTTGCCGTTGCGTAGTAATAACACTCGTCCCCGCCGACCGTCGCGTATTTCGCGCCGGTCAGCAGCAGAGCCGCCAGACCGCAGAAAATCAGCAGCGCCGCAAGGTCGGCCTTGGAGAACGGTATCTTTTTCCTTGTCTCATTCACGGCGTCCGCCTCACCTCTTTGCTTTCATTCTCTTTGCCGCAGTTCAATCGTAGTTTACGATCAGGCCTGCAAAGCCTTCCGTAACCTCACAGGATCCCAGAGATCGGAAAAATGCCAGCTTTTCGTCAATATATTTTTGCGGGTAGCGCTCCGGCGCGTCCTCGCCGGAAACATATGCTTCCACAGGCAGATAAACGGTCTGCGGGCGGTTTTCCGGGTGCATCTCCCAATAGCGCAGCAGCCGGTCTTCGCTGTCTGCTTCAATATAGAACGAGGAATATGTTCCGATGGGACGATCCGCATACAGATAAGCGTACGGAAACAGGGCAGCGACGTAGAACCGTCCTTGCGTCCCTTTGATACGGTCGAGATCTTTCAGTACGTTCCGATATTGCGCCGCGAACGCGCTGCCGGCGACGATTCCGCGCAAAGGGCCCGCATCCAGCGTCCGGACGTTTTCTTTCGATCGGACGACCGGGGCAAAGCTGTTTGTGAGCGTTGAGATGTAGCCGCAAACGCTGAACAGCATCACTCCTGCGAGTATGGCAGATATGACAGCAATGCCTTTGCTCGCGCGTTTTTTGTCCGCGCCCGGCTCACGCAGCTCGCGGATCGTTTTGATGGAAAAATATACCGCGGGAACATAGGCGATCCGGCTGCCGTAGAGGATCGTCGCGTTGGAGGAGTAATCCACGGCGAGCCCGCACAGCGCCGCGAGGATCCAAAATGCGAACACGTGCCGATCCTTCTCCCTGCAGAGAAGATACGCGGTCAGTCCCAGCATCGTGACAGGGTAAACGGCGCAGTGCAGCATCGATCTGTAACCGTGCAGGACGGCTGCGGTAAAGCATCCCTGGGTCAGCAGAAAAATGATTCCTCTGACGGTCCTTCCGCCCCTCGCCCTGTCGCAGATCCACGCTGCGACGGCAAGAAACGCCATTGCTGCGAGAGGGAACGCGCCGACGGTATCGAGCAGTATTTTCGGTTTTATATGATTGTAAATGTTGCCGATCGATGTGATCACATATTCGCTGTTGTGCAGCATCTGCGGAATGTTTTCCGAGAGTTCCCCGAGGGAGCCCTTGACGGAAAAACAAAGATACAGAAGAAACGCCGCGGCGGAACCGAAGATGCCGCAGGTCAAAAGACGCCATGTTTTTCCGTTCAGTACGAACGAATACCCGATGAAGATCGGTTTCCCCGCCTTTTTTGTGAGTTCCGTGATCAGCACGAGCAGGCTGAATGCGAGATAAACGAACGCAAGGATCGGCTGGGAGATCACCGCACAGGAGAGCGTCACACCGGCGATGGCTGTCTGCAGGCGTGGATGTTTCTGTGGCAAAAAGAGCAAAATGCCGGTCAGAAGAGCGAAACGGATCGCCATGTTGTAATAATTCAACGCATAGATCCCGGCGAAAAGATCGCTTGCAAACAACGTCGTTGCGAGGATCGCGGTCCATGCGCCGAAGGGTTTCAGTTTGAAACAGGCATAAAAACAGATCAGGAGATCCGCTGCGATAAAGACGTAACGCATGAACAAAAGTGCGCCGTCGGTGCTTTTCGTCAGCGTGGTATAGAGCGCCAGGGGAAGCATTTGAAACAGAGCAGAGGTCTGCGTCAGGTGCCATTCGTCGATAAACATGCGGTCCGAACGCAGGAGCCGAAGCGCGGTAACGTAATAGAAGCTCTCATCTTCGCCGACCGGCGCGTGTCTCGCGCCGGTCAGCAGCAGCGCCGCCAGAGCGCAGAAGACCAGCAGCGCCGCAAGATCGGTTTTTGTCGGTCGATATTTCTTTTTTTCGGAAATCTTCATATTTCGTCTCTCCGGTCGCGGACCGCAGTCAGCGCCAATTTGCCGTCGTGATGAGGAACCCGCGGTTCCCTTCCGAGACCTCGCAGTCGCAGCGCGAGCGGAGGAAGGCGATCCTGGCGTCGTTTTCCTCGCCGCGTCCGGCTTCGCCGTAAGGAAGATAGACGTACTTCGGGCGTTTTTCCGGGCGCAGACGCCAGTATTCCGCCTGCCGTTCCCCGGCGTTGCCGGTGATGAAGTAGGTCGTGAACGTGCCGATCGGCAGTTCGAGATAAAGATAATCCTCCGGCTGCATCGCGCCGACGTAGAACGGTCCGTCGCTGTCCCCTGCGAGCGCGTCGAGATCGGCGAGCGTATCCTCATACGCCTGCGCCGCTTCTCCGCCGAAGCGCAGTCCACGGTACGGCCCGCGGTCGACCGTGACGGCGGCGGGGTCTCCGAGCGTCCCCGCAAGGCCGTAGCCCGCCTGCGCGGCAAGCCTGCCGGTATCGGCGAGCAGCGCGGCGGCCGCAAGGACGACGGCGGCAGCCGCGAGCCACCGGGGCGCGGGGCGTTCCGCCGCGGCTTTTTTCTTTTTCTCCGGAGGTCTCCACGAGGCGCGTAATTCCAGAAGCAGGGTGAAAACGGCGTACATCGCGGGGAAATACGCAAGTCGCGCGCCGAACAGCACCGTCACGTCGGAGAAGTAATCCGTCGCGGCCGAGCCGAGCACGGCGCAGAAAAACACGGCGGTCATGCGCGCGTCGGGCGCTTCGCAGAGCAGAAGGCAGGCGGCGGCGAAAAACAGCGCCGGCGCGGTGCCGTAAAGGAACGTGTTCGTTTCGAGCTTCGTCAGATCGCAGAGAAGGAACGCGCCAAGCGTGAAGCACAGGAGCGCGGCCTTCGCGGCGTTGCCCGTACGGCTTTTACGCTTCTTCAGCCGGAATACCGCCGCGGCGGCGACCGATACGAAGCACAGCGCGATGCGCACGAGGCCGAAATGGCCGACGCAGTCCGAGAGCTTTTGCCGCAGGGCGGCGGAGCCGAAGACCGTCATACCGTGCGCGCTGTCGCCGAACAGCAGCGGGACCGAAGAGACCAGCACGTTCCGGCCGACGGAGGCGAGAAGATATGCGGCGACAGCGGCGGCGCAGACGGCTGCGCCGGCAGTCAGCGCGAGCCAGCTTCGTCCCGCAAGGGCGTCGGCGGCGGCAGAAAAGCGGTCCTTCCCCCGTCTGCGGCCGAGAACGCGCAGCAGCGCGAAGAGAGAATAGACCGCGTAGGCGAGCGCAAAGCCCGGCTGGCAGAGCACGGCGGCGGCGAGCGCGGCCCCGGCGGCGGCGAGCCGCGGAAAGGACGGCCGTCCGTCCGAAAAGAACAGCAGGATGCACGCCGTCGCGGCAAAATGCAGGAATAAGTTATAATAGTTCAGCGCAGGGATCCCGGCAAAGGCGTCGGCGCAGAACAGCGCCGCTCCGACCGCCGCCGCGGGCCCGTAAGCGCGCAGCGATACGCAATAGAAAAGATAGAAACAAAGCGTCGCGCCGACGAACAGAAGACGCATGAACAGGATCGCGCCTTCCGCGCCGCCGTTCAGCGCGGTAAACGCCTTGAAGGGCAGCAGCAGGAAGAGCGACGAGAGCTGCGACAGGTGCCATTCGTCCGCGAACAGCCGGTCGCCCTGCAGGAGCCGCTGCGGGATCGTGTAATAGAACGGCTCGTCGGGGACCACGGGCGAGGTGAACGCCGAGCAGAGCAGAAATCCGGCCAGCAGGAAAAAGCCGGCGGCCGCGGCGATCCGGGTTGTATTCGGTTTTGCGGTCCGCTTCGCGATCTCGCTCGCCTCCTTCTTCTTCCGGTCAGCGCCAGGCGTCGACCTTTACGAGATAGCCCGCTTTGCCCCTCGTGACCTCGCAGACGCAGAGGCGCTCGAAATAGGCGAGCCGTCCGTCCGCCGTTCCCGTATCCTCAAAGGTCAAAAAATGATAGAACGGGATGTAAACGTATGCCGGGCGTTTGTCCGGGTGAAGCGCCCAGTAGCGCTCCTGCCGCCCGACGTCCTCGTCTTCGTTATACGCTGTGGAATACGCCGCGATCGGGAGATCCGCATAGAGATAGTCGCAGCACCGGATCCCCGCGACATAAAACGCGCCGCCGCAGTTCTGTCTGACGATATCCAGATCGTCGAGCTCCGCGTCGTATTTTTCCTTATGGGCGGCGGTCGTCCTCACGCCCTTCAGCGGTCCGCGGTCGAGCTTCGCGTCGCGTCGCCGGTCCGAAGACGCGTTGTAAGCCGTTTCCACAAGATCGCAGTTCGCGGCGACGAATATCTTGCCGGTCTCGCAGCACAGCAGCAGGGCGGCGAGCGCGGCTGCCGCGATCGGAAGCGCGCGCGCCGGCGCGGCTTTCCTGCTTTTTTTATCCGTTCGGTTCGCGGCGCAAAGAAGCTCCTTCCGCTCCGCGAGATAAGACACGGTGCAGAGAACGGCGGAAAAATACGTCAGGCTGCCGCCGTAGCCGAAGATGATCTCCGAAAAATAGTCGATGCTCAGCGACGAAGCGAAGCCCAGGCACCAGAACGCGAAGACCCGGCGGTCTTTTTTTTCGATCAGGATATACGGAACGGGACCGAACAGCAGCAGCGGCACGGTCTGGAACTGCATGAACATCAGGATCCGCGTGCGGTCGGCGAGCATCCGGCGCGCCGCGGCGGCGTAACAGAGCAGCAGCAGGACGCCGGCGATCAGGAACAGAACCGTATTGGCGCGCGCGCCGCATCGTTTTTTCAGAACGCCGCAAAGGACCGGCATGAGCGCCAGCGCGACGAGCGGGACGGCGTCGTAGTATTCCAGCATATACCGCAGATAGATCGGGTTCATGCCGTTGCCGTACCAGCCGAACTGGTATTCCGTATCGGTGAACATCTCCGGCAGGTTCGCAAGAATTGCGGAAAAACCGCTCGACGCAACAAGATAAATCAGGAACGCCGCGGCGCACAGGGCGGCGGTCGCCGTCAGATATCCCCAGACCCTGCCGTTGACCGCAAAAGCGTAAGCGTCGAGAAACGCGCGGCCTTTCCTTTTGCGGACGGCGCGGATCAGCACGAGGACGGAATACGCCGCGTAAACGAGTGTCAGCGTCGGCTCGATCAGCACCGCGCAGGCGAGCAGGAGCCCCGCGAACAGCAGCCGGGGCGGGGAGCGCCGGTCGTCGACGAACAGCAGCATTCCCATCACCGCGAGCGCCTGCGGGCACATCGTGTAATAACTGAACGTGTATAATCCGAAGAAAACGAAAGAGCAGAACAGGGCGGCGGCGAGCGCGCCCCACGCTTTTTTCGCGCGCAGCTTGAGATAGAAATACCAGTAAAGGATCAGGTCGACGCAGAGATACAGATACCGCAGCGCAAGCAGCGTTCCCTCGCCGCCGGTCAGCTTGGCGCAGAGCCGATAGGGCAGCAGCTGGAAGACTGCCGAGAACTGCGAGACGTGCCATTCGTCGACCAGGAACCGGTCGCCCTGCAGGAGGCGCTGCGCGATCGTGTAGTAAAAGCTCTCATCGACGGTGTCGATGCCTCTGCCCGCCGCCCAAAAGAGATAACCGAACAGCCCCGCGCACAGCAGGAGCGCCGCGAGGTCGGAGCGGGTAAGGACGGTATGATTTTTTTTCAGCGTCGTTTTCATACGTTATTTCCAGGAGGTGATTTTCAGAATATAGCCGGTCTTCCCGACGGAACGCTCAAATTCGCATACGCTCCCGAAGAACGCGAGCTTTGCGTCGGCGTTTTCTTTTTCCGCCATGAGATCCGTGAAATAGGTCCGGCAGGAGTAAAACGGGATATAGATGCAGACCGGGCGTTTCTCGGGGAATTTCTCCCAGTAGCGCAGGAGCCTCGTCTGACTGTCTTCCTCCACATAGCTCGCGCTGTAGGCGCCGTAGGGCAGGTCGGCGTACAGATAAAACCACGGACAGAAATTCGCCACGTAGAACGGTCCGTCGTTTTGAAGCCCGATCGCGTCAAGATCGAGCATCGCGCCGTCGACGAGGATCTTGATCTCGGGCAGCGTGACGATCCCCTTGAGGGGACCCCGTTCCACCGTCGCGGTCATCGCTTTGCCCGGCTGCATATGGTTGATGTATTCCACGACCTGCAAAGGCCGCATCATCGCAAAATTGTACGCTTCGCCGCCGATCGTCGCGGCCAGCGCGACGCAGGCGCAGAGAAGGACGGTCGCCCGGGCGCGCCCGGCGTTCGGTTCCCGTTCGCCGACCGCTTCCCGCAGCTCTTTCAGCAGCGTCCCGAGCGCGAGGACGGCGGGCACGTCGGAGACGACACAGCCGACGCCGATCACGGTCTGGGAGGGGATATCGATCGCGGCGGAGATCAAATAGCCGCAGATCATGAACGCGAGCAGCCGGGGATCCCTCTCTTCCGTCAGAAGATAGCAGAAAAGCCCGAAAACGCCGATCAGCAGCGGCTTGAAAAAGAGCAGGCCGAGACTGTGCTCGTTGTTCGCGCTGCAGACGAAGAACGAGAAGGTCGCGAAGGCGTAGACGGCGCAGCCGATCAGGAAAAACGGGCGCCGAAAACGAGAAAGTTTTTTTCGGACCGGCAGGGCGGCCGCGGTGACGGCGAGCGTCAGGACGGTCGCGGCGACGCCGGAGGAGCGCAGCAGCCGTTCGATCTTATCCCATTTGAACAGCTTCAGCGCGCTCATGCCCGTGGAGGAAAACGTACTGTCGGACAGCAGATCCGGGATCGCGTCGAAGACGGCGCGGGGACTGCTCCACGCGAACAGCATCGCAAGATACCCGACGGCGCAGACGGCGATCCCGACCGTCAGGCGCAGCCACGTTTTGCCGGAAAACAAGCCGGCAAACGCGCCGAACGGCGTTTTCCGCTTTTTTTTCAACAGGACCGCGAGCAGGACGCAGGCGCTGTACGCAAAGTAGATCAGCGCGGCGAGCGGCTCCGCGATCACCGCGCAGGCGAAAACAAAGCCCGCAAAGACGACGGCGAGCGGCTTCGGCTCCCGTCTCATGACGAGGATCGTCGCGACGATCAGCATGGCGTTCGGCGCCATGTTGTAGTAATTGACCGTGCGCAGCCCGACGGGCGTAAAGCCGGTATAGACCACGGCGGCGAGCAGCGACCACCAGCCGTATTCGCGCAGGGAGAGGTACACATACGCGTAAAAGACCATTTTCACGCCCGTGAACAGATAGCGCATGAAGAGGATGCTTCCCTCCATGCTTCCCGTGACGGCATAAAACAGACGCAGCGGCAGATATTGGAACGGGAACGTCAGCGCCGTCATGCTCCATTCGTGTACGATCGGCGCGTCGCCGAAAAACAGGCGGTGCGAAAAGGTATAATAGGTGCTCTCGTCGGCGTTCTGCACGCCGTATCTCGCGCACCAGAGCAGGTACGCGCCGATGGCGAGAAAGAGCGCGGCGGCGGCCGCGTCGCAGAGCGTGAAGCCGCGTTTGCCGGCCGGCGACCCCGCGCCGGCAAACGCCGGGTCCGCCTTTTTGAATAACGATCGGTTCATCGTCCGCCTCCGTCCGCGTCGTCGTACCAGCGGAGCACCTTCACGATCAGGCCCGCCTTGCCGACGGTCATCTCGTTTTCGCACAGCGCGGAGACGATCTTGTAGTTTTCCGTCATCGACGTGCCGAGCGCGTCGGTGTCGAAATTCGGGATGTAGATATACTTCGGGCGGTTTTCCGGGCGCGCTTTCCAATACGCCTGGATCACGCCGTCCATATCGCCGGGGTTGTAAAGCGGCATATAGGACGAGACGGGCAGGCTCGCGTACAGATAACAGTAGGGAACGCCCGCCGCGATATAAAGCGGACCGTCGCAGTCGTCCCGGAACGCGTCGACGTCCTGCATCAGCGAATAGTGGTAAAGGCAGTAATTCTCTTCCTCAAAGATCCCTTTGGAGGGGCCCGCCTCGCATTTCATCAGGTTCGCGTGGACCTTGGCGGTCAGCAGGGGGTAGTATTCCATCTGCGCGAGCACCGAGCCGAACTGGCAGAGCAGCACGGCGCACAGCGCGGCGGCGCAGAGCCGGGAGAGGAGGCGCGCGTCTTTTTTGCCTTCTGCCGCGTCCGCCGACGCGCCGCGATTCCGCCGGAGCAAGCCGGGGAACAGCTCTTCCGCGGCGTCGCGGGTAAGAAAGACGGCAGGGATATAAGACAGTCTGCCGAACGCGAGGAACGTAAAGTTGGAGGAAAGATCCATCGGCAGCGACAGCAGCGCCGACAGGAGCCAGAACGTGAACATCCGCCGGTCTTTTTTTTTCAGCAGAATATAGTTCGTCAGCGTCAGGAAGAAGACCGGGAACGTACCGGAGCGGAAGAAGGTCTCCGGCGCGTTTTCGGGGTCGGCGGTGAACAGCTCGTAAACGAAGCAGGAAACGAAGGCCAGCAGCGCGAAGAGGAACGTCCCCGCTTCGGCAAGGCGAAGCTCTCTGCTTTTGCGCCGCAGGACGGAAAGCACGGCGGCGGCGCCCGCCGCGAGAAGCAGCAGGACGCAGTTGACCGCGCTGAATTTTTCGGTGAGATACGTCAGCTTCGCGAGCGTCTTCCCCCCGCCGCCGGAGGAGATATCGTAGGGGTTCGCCGCAAAGATGCGCGGCAGCGTATCGAGGAGCCCCGCCGCGCCGACCGTGATCAGCAGGTAGGTCAGCAGCGCCGCCGCGACCGTCGCCGCGCCGGCCGTCAGATACAGCCAGCCGCGGCCGTTCAGGATATGGTCGTAACGGGCCAGAGGACTCTTTTGTTTTTTGCCGAGCAGAACGTGCAGCAGGACCAGCAGACTGAATATGAGATACGAAACGATCAGAACCGGCTCGCACATCACCGCGAAGGCGGTCAGAATGCCGCAGCAGACCAGTCTTTTTTTCGACGGGGCTCCTTCCGGCAAAAACAGCAGCAGGCCGACGAGCGCGGCGGAATAGGTGCACACGTTGTAATAGCTGAGCGTCAGCGTTCCGCAGTAGGTGTCGGCGGCGAACAGGGCGGCGGCGAGCAGCGCGGGAACGGGCGCTCTTTTCCGCAGCAGGAGATACACGGCCCAATACATTCCCAACGCGAAGAGAATGAAATAATGCCGCATGAAGACGACCACGCCGTCCGTGCCGCCGGCGAGCTTCGTATAGAGGAAGAAGGGCAGCAGGTGGAACAGCGACGTGAACTGCGTGTAGCCCCACTCGTCGTAGAACAGCTTGTCGCCGTTCAGCACCCGCTGGGGGATCGCGTAGTAAAAAAATTCGTCCACGTGCACCCACGACAGGCGCGCCGCCGCGAGCAGGATCGCCGCCAGCGCGAAGAAGACGGCGAGCGCGGCGACGTCCGTTTTGGTCCGCGGGAACCGCCGTCCCGCGGCGCTTGTCTCGTTTCGTTTTTTCATGTCAATACCAGCTTATCATCTGTATTATATAACCGGCTTTGCCTTCGGCGATCCTCGTTTCGCCGAGACTTTTGATGAATTCGACGTTATCTTCAAAATACGGCTCCTCCAGCTCGCCGATCGAACGGAAGTCGAAGCGGTGATAGGGAATATAGACAAATTCCGGCCGTTTGTCCGGAAGGAGCTCCCAGTAGCGCTGCAGACGCTCTTTTTTGTCCACCTCCACGAAGTAAGCGGAATAGGTCCCCTCCCGAAGATGCGTATAGAGGTAGACGTACGGGTGCATCCCGGGCACGTAAAGCTCCCCGCTGAAACCGTTCAGCGTATTCAGGTCCTCCAGAACGCGGTAGTATTCCTCCGCAAAGCCGTTGTTGTCGCGCAGCCCCTTCAGCGGTCCTGCCTGGATCGTTACCGTCGGCAGCCCGACCCGCGCGTGGTACCGCGTGAGGAAGAACATATACCCGGACTGGATGAAGATAAGATATCCGCAGAACAGCGCGACCGCGGCGGCGGAAAGGATCCGCGCGGGTATGGCAGCAGAGACCTTCCGCTTTTCGGTCGGGGCTTTTTCCGTTTTCTTTTTTTTCGCCGGCTTTTGTGTCTCCGCCGGACCGGCAGCTCTTCGGAGACCCAACTCGCCGAAGAGCTGTTTGGTAAACTCCGCGGCGGGCAGAACGGCAAGCCTGCCGCCGATCATGAACGTGATGTCGGAAAAATAGTCGATCAGCGCGGAGCAGCAAAGCCCGACGATCCAGAAGGCGAAGATCCTGCGGTCCTTCCGTTCGCAGAGCAGGTAACAGCTCAGCGCGTAGCAGACGATCGGGAATTCGATGCTGGAAAACGTCGTGTAAAACCCGTTTTTGACCGCCATAACAAGGCAGAAGATCGCAGAGAGAAGCGAGGCGAAAAACACCGCGGTCTTGAGCGCGGCCGGCGCCCTGCCCCTGCGGACGAGCACACCTGCGGCCGCGGCGGCGGCGACCGTCAGCAGCGCGAAAACGACGGCGGCGATCCCGAACGCGTCGATCAGCCACGGGATCTTATGGATATTCATCTGGTTGCCGTACCAGTACAGCGTGAATTCGTTGTCGGTGAACAGCTCGTGAAACACGTGAGCGATGTTCCCGACGCCGCTGGTGACGGCGAGAAATCCCAGATAAACGGCGGCGACGGCGGCGACGCCGACCGTCAGGTAAAACCAGAGCCTGCCGTCGAGCGCGAAGCCGAAACGGCGGAAAAGCTCCTTCCCGCGTTTTTTGCCGACCGTCCGGACGGCGACCAGCAGGGTAAAGACGAGATAGATCAGCGCCGTCTGCGGTTCGCTGAGCACCGCGACGGCAAGGATCGCGCCGGTTAAGATCATTTCCCGGGGCTTCAGCGGGCGGTCCTGCGCGAACAGCATGACGCAGACCGCCATATATCCCTGCATGCAGATATTGTAATAATCCAGCGCGATGAAGCCGCCGTAAAGATCGGCGCAGATCAGCGCCGCCGCGATCAGCCCCGGCGCGCCGCGATGACGCAGTTTTTTATAAAACCAGAGGAAGAACAGCAGGTCGAGCGCGATGTAAAAATGCCGCATGAACAGCACGATCCCCGCGGTCCCGCCGGCGACGGCGGTAAACAGGCGGTAGGGCAGCAGGAAAACGACCATGGAGAGCTGCGCGAGCTGCCATTCGTGCACGAGGAATCGGTCCCCCGCGAAAAACCGCTTCGCGACGGTGTAATAGAACGTCTCGTCGGCGGTGACCTCCGCCGTATAGGACGCGCAGATCAAAAGAACGGCGATGCCGAAAAAAGCGATCAGCGCCGCGATATCGAGCTTTTGAAAACGGGGCTGCCGTTTGACGGCGGTCTTTTTTGCCATGCTTTACGCCTCATTCCAGTCGTTGACCGTGAGTATATATCCGGCTTTTCCCTGTTCGACGGAGCAGTCGAGCTTCCCGAGGAACGCGTCGAGCATCGCATCCGCCTCGGTAAAGCCGTCGTCGTAGGGGATATAGATCCGGTCGGGTCTTTTTTCGGGGAACAGGCCCCAATACATCAGGATGCGCCTTGGGTTGTCGGCGGGAACGAAAAGGGAGGAATAGGAGCCGCACGGACGGGAAGAGAGAAGATAAAAATACGGGATATTGCCCGCCGCGTAGATCGGTTTCTTCGATCCTTCCGTCACCTGACGCAAATCATTCAAACAGTAAAGGTATTTTGTAAGCTCCTGTTTGGCAGTATACAATCCCGCATAGGGCCCTCGGGGATATTCGGCGATCGTGGAATCATAGTAATCGCTGCGTATGATATACGTTTTTCGGCGATAGATCTGATTATTCTCTTTTGGTCCATCTCCGACGTCGCCGTTTTCTTCCGGGGCTTCCGTATCCAGTCCCGCAGCCTTGCGGATCAGGCCTTCTATCTCGTAATCTTTGTATCCTTCTCCACCGAAATAATGATCCGTATAATCAAATGGAAAATGGATGAAAGACAGTTTTCGCTGGAGGCTTTGCCGGCAGGACAGCACGACGGCGCAAAGGCAGACCAGCGTTGCCAGAAGCGCAGCGGGCAGACGGGCGTTCCCGGTCTGGCGCGGCTGGGTTCCGATGTTGTTCCGTTTGCTTTTCCCGTTTTCTCCGGAGGTTCCGCTTCGGAATGGATCCTGTTTTTGCCGGAGTTCCCGGAAAAGCTCTGCGAGATAGTATATCGCGGGAAAATACGCCAGCGCGCCGCCGAAGCCGAGAGTAATATCCGAGAAGAAGTCCGCGCCGGCGGATACGACGGCGGAAAGGACCAGGAACGCGCGCATCCGCGGCTCCTTTTTCTCACAGAGCAGCATCAGGACAAAAGCGAGAACGTAACCGGGAACGAAGCCGCTGCTGCAGAATTTGATAAAGAAGAAATAATGGTTCGGGTCGCGCATCTCATGCCGGACTTCCCGGATCAGCGCCGTCGCGCAGCAGAAAACATACACTGCGAGCGAGACCGCGAGCAGGACGCGTTTCAGTCGGACGTCGTCGGGCTTTTTTTTGCGGACGGCCAGCGCCGCCGCGGGAAGCAGCGCCAGAAGGACCGCTCCCGCGACGCCGAAAACAGACGCCGCATCTTTGATGCGGGTCAGACCCGCCGCGTTGCCCAGAAGCGTCAGACGGTACTCGCTGTCGGAGGTCAGCCCCGGCAGGCTCGCGAGGATATCGCCGAGGCCGCTGGCGGTCAGCAGCCAGACGAGGAACGCCGCGGCGCTCAGGACCACGCCGACAGTCGTCCATTTCCAGTTTCTGAAATCGAGAACGAAGCCGTAGTCTTCAAAAAGGCGTTTTCCTTTTTTCTTCCCGAGCGCGCGGACCGTCACGAGCAGCGTGAACAATACGTAAACCGCCGCAAGCCCCGGCACGCTCAGGACCGCACCGGAGAGCAGGATCCCGGCAAAGATCAGCTTCGGCGCGCCGAGCGGTTTTTTCTGCAGGAACAGGATCATGCCCGCCGCCGCGACGAACAGAAGGGAAAGATTGTAATAATTCAGGCTCAAAATGCCGAACAGCTGCTCCGAGCAGAAGAAGAACGCGGCGAAGACCCCCGCGAGCTTTTGTTCCCGGAGCTTTCCGTAGAAATAGACGTAAAAGGCGAGATCGACCGCGACGAACAGAAGGCGCATGAACAGCACGCTCCCCGCGGTCCCGCCGGTCACGGCGGTAAATAAATAATAGGGAAGAACCAGAAAAACACCGCAGAGCTGCGACATCTGCCAGATCTCGACGAAGATCCGGTCGCCCTGCAGCAGCCGCTTCGGGATCGTGTAATAATACGCCTCGTCGGGGAACACGTCGGAAAAGAACGCGGCGACCAGAAGAACGCCCGTCAGCAGCAGGAACGCCGCCAGCGCCGCAAGGTCCGTTCGGGTCGGTTTCGATTTTCGTCGTTCCGAAAGGGACATGTCGTCCGTCTCCTCAATTTCTTTATTTTCTTCCCGCGATCGTCAGAATATAGCCGCTGTTTTTGTACGCGACTTCGCAGGCGAAGACCGCAAGGTAGTCGTCCAGTTTGTATTCCGTGACGCTGAAGCCGTCTTCGTAAGGAATATAAATACAGGCGGATCGTTTTTCGGGAAACGCATCCCAATACTGCAGGATCCGTTCCGGGTTATCCCCCTCGACGTAGAGCGACGAGTACGCTCCGGCGGGAAGATCGGAATAGAGATAAGCGTAAGGCATATTCGCGGCGACGAACAGCGGCGCATGAGAAATATCCTCGATGCGGTCAAGATCCGTGAGAACACCGTTGTATGCTTTTACGGCCTGCGCCGTCCCTCGCAGTCCCCGATACGGTCCGCGTTTGATCTTTTCTGTGCTGGTGCCGAAACGGTCGGACTGCATCATGTCGCGGTTTTTATAATAGATCACCGCATTTCCGTCCTTATCGGTCGGAGCGATCGCTTTATCCGCGGCGTAGGACGGATCGTTCTTTTTGTCGTCATAAAGACGCTGAAAGTATTCGTTATAATCGTGCGGAAGCGAAACGAACGTCAGGTTCCGCTGGACGGTCAAAAAACCGAAGACGCAGATCCCCGCGGCGATCAGGCACGCGGTCAGCGGGACGCGGAACCCGATCCGCCTTCTGCGCGGGTGGACGGCGCCGTCGGGACCCGACGCCTCAGCCCTGCCGTCCGCAGCCGCGGCCTCCGGCTGTCCCTCGGCGATCGCGGGCTCCGGCTGTCCTTCCGCAAACGCGGGAGCCTCCGCCGTTCCGCCGTCGGCGGCCGACGGGGCTTCTTCGGCGGCGGTTTTTGCCGCTTTCTCTTCCGCCCGCAGCTCTTTCAGGATCTCCGCGAGCCAGAAGACCGCCGGGAACCACGCGAGCCTGCCCGCGAAGCTCAGCACGATGTTGGAAAAATAGTCGATGCCGAAGCAGGCCGCGCCGGTCAGGATCAGAAACGCGGTCATGCGCCGGTCGCGGTTTTCGCTCAGCATCCGCAGACAGAACGCGAGGACGAGCAGCGGGACCGCCCCGACGCTGCTGTATTTGATGAATTGGAAATAATGGTTCGGGTCGTTCATCTCGCTGACGGCAAGCCGGACCAGCGCGACGGCGTGGCAGGAGACGAATACGGCGAGGGACAGCAGCAGGATCCGTTTTTTCGCGGCGAGCCCGGGCCGTTTGATACGGTAGTATACCGCCGCGCCCGCCGCAGCGACCAAAAGCGCGAGATTCGGGATGGAGAAGACCGCGGCGGCGTTTTCGAGCTTGCGGAACCAGAGCGCGTTGCCGAAGAGCGTCAGTTGGTACTCGCTGTCCGAGGAGATGCCGCTCATATTCGCGAGGATCTCGCCGATCCCGCTGGCCGCCTGCAGCCAGAGCAGGAACGCCGCGGCGCTGACGGCGACGCCGACGGTCATCCAGAGCCAGGTCCTGCCGTTCACGGCGAAGGACCAGCTCTCAAAGCGCGCCCTGCCCCTGCGCCTTCCGGTCTCGCGCAGCAGAACAAGCAGGGTAAACGCGGCGTAGATCATCGCCAGACCCGGGTCGTTGAGCACGGCGGCGGCGAGCAGGATCCCCGCGAGGATCAGCTTCGGGGGCGACGGTTCCTTTTTTGAGAAAAACAGGATCATGCCGACGGCGGCGATCGCCTGCAGCGCGGAATTGTAGTAGTTGACGCACAGCATGCCGAACAGGTGGTCGGAGCAGAACAGGAACGCCGCGAGGATCGCGACGAGCTTCCGCTCCCGGAGCTTGAGATAAAAATAGACGAAAAAGATCAGGTCGATCCCGACGTACATCAGCCGCATAAACAGGACGATCCCTTCGGTCGAACGGGTCAGGGCGGTAAACAGAAAATACGGCACGATCTGGAACACGCCGCAGAGCTGCGACATCTGCCAGATCTCGATGAACAGCCGGTCGCCCTGCGCGAGACGCTGCGGGATCGTGTAATAATACGATTCATCCGGGATCGGATCGGAATAAAACGCGCAGAAGATCAGGCTCGCCGCCAGAAGCAGAAACGCGATCAGCGCGGCAAGGTCCGTCTTCGTCAGGCTTTTTCGGTCAAAAAGCGTTCTGCGCATACCGCGCCTCCTTTTTCCTTCAGTTTACCGTGAGGATATATCCCGCCTCCGCGAGCCGGACGTCGCCCCCGACCTGCGCGTAAAAGCTGTCGAGGACCTCTTCCGATACGCTGAACGCGTCGGAATAGGGAATGTAGATGTATTTCGGCCGTTTTTCGGGAAAACGGTCCCAATAGGCGGCCGCGCGCGCCGGATTGTCGTCCTTGACGAACAGGGAGGAATAGGACGCGGCGGGGTTCTTCGCGTAAAGACTGCAGTAGGGCAGGTTGCCCGCGATATACAGGGGCTCGGCCGTCGATGCGACGCTGTCGAGATCGTGCAGGACGCCGGCGTATCTCGCGGCGAAGGCCTCCGTATTGCGCAGCCCTTTGTACGGGCCGTTTGGGAGCGGGACCGTCCGCGCGCCGAAGGAGGGATCCATCATCACGGGCTCCTCGTAGTAGTACTCGAGACCGGCGTTCTCCCCGGACTGCCCGGCGTTCTGCTGGTCTGCCCGCTCGCCGTCGGCGTGCTCCGCGCCTTCGTTCTGCGACGCGTAAAGGTCCATATAGTAGGCGACGTAGTTATACGGCAAAACGGCGAACGTCGGCTTCTGCTGCGCGAAGAGCGAAACGGCGGCGCAAGCGGCGCAGACGGAACAGAGCGCAACGGCGGCGGAAGCTCCTGCGCGGCGCTTTGCGGGACCGGCCGGCACCTTCCTTTTCGCGGTTTTCCGTATATCGCGCTTTTCCGGCGTTCCGCGGAGCTCCGCGCACAGCTCGCCCAGCCAGCAAAGGGCGGGGAGATACGCGATCCGCGCGCCGTAGCCGAGCGTCACGTCCGAGAAGAAATCCACGCCCAGAGAGGCGGCGGCGCCGAGCAGCCAGAACAGGAACAGCCGTTGGTCCGCCCGGTCGTTCAAAAGATAAAGAACGAGACTGTAAACGTAAAGCGGTACGATCGAGCAGCTGCAGTATTTTATGTAAAAGAAATAAGCCGTCGGATCGCTCATATAACACCGGGCCAGACGCGTCAGCGCGACCGTGTGGCAGAGCGCAAAGCCTGCGAGCGCTGCGAGAAAGATCGCCGTCCGGAGCTTTTTGCCGGGGCGCTTCCAACGGTACCATGCCGCCGCGGCGAGGACCGCGGGCATCAGGATCAGGTTCCCGAGCCCGAAGACGGACGCCGCGTTCGGCACGCGGGAAAAGCCCGCGGAATTTCCGAAAAGCGTGATCTGATATTCGCTGTCGGAGAACAGGTCCGAAAGGCCGGCAAAAATGTTCCCGAGCCCGCTGGCAGCCTGCAGGAAGATCAGAAACGCGGCGGCGCAGACCAGAACGCCCGCGCTCACCCATCCCCAGCTTCTGCCGTTGAGAAGATACGCGTATTCCCGCAGCAGCGGCTTTTGTTTTTTTTCAGCGATCTTCCGGAGCGGGACCAGCAGCGTGAACAGGGCGTAGACGGCCGCAAGCCCCGGGAGGCTCAGCACCGACGCCGACAGCAGCACGCCGACAAGGATCAGCTTCGGCGCGGGAAGCGGTCTTTCCGTCAGGAACAGGATCGTGCCCGCCGCCGCGAGCCACAGCAGCGCGAGGTTATAATAGTTCAGGCTCAGCATGCCGAACAGGCGGTCGGCGCAGATCAGGAACGCCGCGAACACGCCCCATATCTTTCTGTCCCGCAGCTTGAGGTAAAAGTAGACGTAAAACATCAGGTCGACCGCGGCGAACAGCAGACGCATGAACAGAACGATCCCCTCGGTCGAGCCGGTCGCGGCGACGAACAGCCGGTAGGGCAGGATCAGGAACACGCCGCAGAGCTGCGACATCTGCCAGAGCTCTACAAAAAACCGGTCGCCCTGCGCGAGTCGCTGCGGCAGCGTGTAATAGTACGCTTCGTCGGGGATGACGTCGGCGTAAAACGCGCCGAGGAGCAGCGCCGCGGCCAGCAGGAAAAACGCCGCGAGCGCCGCCGCGTCGGTCTTCGTCGGTTTGCGCTTTTTCGTTTCCGTTCCGGTCAAATCGGTTTCCTCCGTTCCGAATCCGAATGCGAAGAACTGTCAATCCCGATCGGGTAAGCGCAGAAAATATCCCGCTTCGCCCTCTGTGACCGTTCCGCCGGTCTTCTCTCTGAGCAGTCTCATGCAGTTCATACCGTCGCTGAAAAAGTCGTATTTCGGCACATAGACGATCTCCGGGCGCTTCTCCGGGAAGGTCTGCCAGTACAGCAGGATCCGGTCGGGGTGGTCCGTATCGACGAACAGCGAGGAATAAGATCCCGCCGGCAGGTCGGTATACAGGTAGAGATAGGGGATATTCGCCGCCGCGTAAAACGGCGCGTCGGTCCGTTCGGCGATCGCGTCGAGGTCGGCGAGATACGCGTCGTATTCCGCGGCGAAGCCCGGCGTCTGGCGCAGCCCCTTCAGCGGTCCCCGCGCAAGGGCGCGGGTCCCGGCAAGGAGGCCGGAGCTCTCTGCCGCCGTTTCTTCGCCGGGGTGCTTCATGCCGTAAAGCATCCGGTCGGACCGGTGAGAAACGAAGGTATGGTCGCGCTGCATAAAGATGAACGCCGCCACGCAGACCGCCGAGAGACAGGCGAGCGCGGCCGCCGCGGCGCGCAGGCCCCCGACCGCGGGATCGCGTTTCTTTTTATCCTCCTGCGTACGCAGCTCCCGGACGGTCTCGCCGAGATAATGCAGCGCGGGGAAGTACGCGAGCCTGCCGCCGAAGACGAGCACGATATTCGAGAAATAATCCACGCCGAGCGTCGCGACCGCGGACAGGATCAGAAACGCGTTCATGCGCCGGTCCTGCGTCTCGCTCAACAGACAGAGACTCAGAGCGCAGAAGAACAGCGGGATGCTCCCGGTGGTGTTGTAGGCGATAAAAAAGACGTAAGCGGCGGGATCGGAGGCGTAGCTTCCGCCGAGGCGCGCCAGAGCGACGGCGTGGCAGGCGACAAAGGACGCGAGGGAGATCGCGAGGACCGCCGCGCGTACCGTTTTCCCCGCTCTCTTTTTTCGGCAGACCAGCGCGGCGAGCGCCGTCAGCGGCGAGAGGATCAGGTTCACGACGCCGAACACCTTCGCGGCGTTTTCGACTTTTCGCCGGATCAGATCGTTGCCGAGCAGCGAGTACTGGTATTCGCTGTCGGACCGCAGGCCGGCCATGTTCGCGAGAACGTTCTGAATACCGCTCGTCGCCTGGAACCAGACCAGGAACGCCGCGGCGGTCAATACGACGCCTCCCGTCAGCCAGAGCCAGACCCGGCGGTCAACGACGAACGCGTAAGAGGAAAACAGGTCTTTCCCTTTTTTCTTTCCGACTTCGCGAAGAAACACGAGCAGCGTCAGCAGCGCGTAGGCGAGCGCGAGGCCGGGATCGTTGAGCACCGCGAACGAGAGAAGAACGCCCGCGAGCACGAGCTTCGGCGCGGCGGTCTTTTCTTTTTTGTCAAGGAACAGGAGCATGCCTGCCGCCGCGGGGAAGATCAGCCCCATATTGTAGTAGTTCAGCGTCAGCATCCCGAGCGGCTGGTCCGCGCAGAAGAAGAGCGCGGCGAGCACGCCCCAAAGGCCTCGGTCCCGCAGCTTGAGATAGAAATATACGAAAAACGCAAGGTCGATCGCGGCGAACAGCAGCCGCATGAACAGGATGATCCCTTCGGTCGAACCCGTCGCGGCGACGAACAGCCGGTAGGGCAGGATCAGAAGCACGCCGACGAGCTGCGACATCTGCCAGATCTCGACGAACAGCCGGTCGCCCTGCGCGAGCCGCTGCGGGATCGTGTAATAATACGCCTCGTCGGGAATGAGGTCGGCGTAAAACGCGCCGACCAGCAGCGAGACGGCGAGCAGGACGAACGCCGTCAGCGCGAGGGCGTCGGTCCGGGTAAAGATGAACTTGTTCCGTTTGCGTTCGGTCAACGCCCGCGCCTCCTTTTTTTCTCTCCGAAAGCGTTATCGGCCGGATGCGGCCCGGTTCAGTCGAGGATATACATGATCGCGCCGCCGCGCCCGTCGACCCGCCGTGCGTTGAAATTCGCCTCGACGAAAGCGACGTTCTCCTCAAAATGCTCTTCGGGCGTGTTGCCGAAAGAAATGTAGTCGAATTCGTTGTATGGGATATAGATGACGTCCGGCCGTTTCTCCGGCAGCGCGTCCCAATAGCGCAGCGTCCTTGTCGTCTTGTCCGATTCCGCGAAATAAGAGGAATACGCGCCCATCGGGAGATCGAGGTACAGATAAGCGTAGGAATTCGTGCCGAGAACGTAGAATACGCCGCCGGTCGTTTCGACCGCGTCAAGATCCGCAAGCACGTTTTCATAATCCCCGACAAAACCGCCGTTGGCGCGCAGCCCCCTGAACGGTCCCGTCTCGATCGTCACGGCGGGCGTTCCCGCCGCGTTCTGGCGGCGCAGCGTCAGAAAACCGTAACCGTGAATGACATAAACAAAGTAAAAACCGACGGCGGCTGCCGCCGCAGCGCAGAGGACGCGCGCTATCGCGGCGTATTTCTTCCCGCCGTTTTTCTTTTCCTCCGTCTGCAGTTCCGCAGGCAGCCGCAGCGCGCAGTACGCCGCCGGCAGCCAGACGAGCCGCCCGCAGTAAAACAACGTATCGTTTGACAGCAGGTCCATCGGCAGAGAACACACGACGCCGAAGAGAAACATCGCCGTCATTTCCTTTTCGTTCTTTTTGCGCAAAAGCAGACAGGACAGCGCCAGACCGACCGCCGGAAGCGTCGTATCCCGGTAAGTCGCGAGCAACGCGAGATAAGCGCCGTACGGAGAAGCGGCTTCGCACAACGCCGCCCTGAGATAACAGTAAGCGGCGCTCAACAGGGCGAGAGCATATACGGCGCGGCGCGGCGCGTTCCCCGCGCGTTTTATGCGCAAGACCAGCGCGGCCGCGCTCGTCAGGAACGACAGCGCGATCCCTTCCCAGCCGAACGCGCCGGGCAGCTCCCGCAGTTTTTCCGAGCGGAACAGCTTGTCGAAAAACGACAGTTGATGTTCACTGTCGGTCAGAAGCTGCGGCAGCGTCGAAACGACGTTCCGAAAGCCGGAGAAGACGGAAAGAAAGATCAGGACCGCGACGGCGCTCAAAGCGACGCCGACGGAGACCCAAGCCCAGTTTTTTCCGTTGATAAAAAACGACACGCCGGACGGCAGTTTTTTCCCTTGTTTTTTCATAAGGACGAACACGAGCGTCATTACAGTGAACAGACCGTAGACCAGCGCCATCTGCGGCACGCACAGGACGGCGGCGGAAAACACCGCGCCGAGCAGCGCCAGCCTCGGGCGTGAGAGCGGCTTTTCCGCGGTCAGCAGCGCGACGGCGACGATCCAGAGACAGTGGACGCACAGGTTATAATAGTTCATCGCGAGAAATCCGCCGAACAGATCCGCGCTCACCATGGCGGCGGCGAAAACGCCCGCCGCGCCGTATTTCCTCAGTTTTCGGTAAGACCAGAAATAGAGCAGCAGATCCGCGGCGATAAAGAACAGGCGCATAAACAGGATCAGTCCGTCCGTGCCGCCCGAGACGGCGGTGAAAAGACGGTACGGAAGCAGCAGGAACAGGCCGGAGAGCTGCATCAGGGACCAATCGTCCACAAGGAACCGGTCGCCGCCGAAAAACCGCTGCGCCAGGGTGTAATAATACCCCTCGTCGCAGGAGACCGCGCTGTAAAACGCCGAAAAGACCAGCGCCGCGCCCAGAAGCAGGAACACGGCGACAGCTGCGATATCCGTTTTGTCGAATTTTCTTTTTTCGGTTGCGTTCATGGCTTACCCGTTTTCCGTTGTCTGTAAATGCCAATCCGTCATTTTAAGTATATAGCCGGTCGGCGCGTTTGTCAACTCAAAGTCGGCGACCGTACGCAGAAAAGCGAGGTTTTCCTCCGCCAACGCGCGGGCGTCTTCGTCCGGCGCCGCGTCGTCGCTCACCGTCGGCAGATAGATGTATTCGGGCCGTTTGTCCGGCTGCAGCGTCCAGTAGAGCGTCCAGCGGTCCCGGCTGTCCTCCCGCGAATACAGCGCGCTGTAAATTCCCATGGGAAGCTGCATATAAAGATAGGCGTAAGGGAACAGCGTCGCGACGTAGACCCTGCCATTGCAGTTCTGTTTGATGAAGTCGAGATCCCTGTGCAGAAGCTCGTAATTCCCGATCAGCTCCGGCCTGCGGATCAGCCCCTTATACGGACCGTAAGAGAAGACGTCGTGCTCCCGGTCCGTGCGGACGGGGTAGTCGATCCGGTAGGCGAAGGTCAGTTGGAAACCGAGAAAGCTGACGCAGCAGAACAGCATGACCGCCGCGAGACACCCGGCGGCCGCGCGGAGGACGGGTCTGCCCGTTCTTTTTTCGCTTTTTTCCGCCGTCGTCCGTTCCCCGCGCAGCTCCCCGAGAAACTGCGCCGTGAAATATACCGCGGGCAGATACATCAGCCTTCCGCCGAAGACGATGGTCGCGCAGGAGACCGTATCGACGAAAAGCGAACATGCCGCGCCGAGGATCCAGAAGGCGAACACGCCGCGGTCCTTTTTCTCGCATAAAAGATACGCGACCAGCGCCGAGAAACAGACGGGCCCCATGCACCCGCTGAGAAGGCAGGTGACGAGCAGAGAAAAGTAGTCCGTCAGGATCCGGCCGTATTCCGGCGAGGCGGCGTGTTTCGTGACGTTCGTCGGCGAGAGCTTGAGGAACGAAACGACGAAGCAGGAAAGGAAGACCGCCTGCGAGAGCAGGAAGATCGCCGTCTTGATTTTTTTGTTCCCGCCGGTCTTTTTCGCTTTCGCGTCGTAAACGACCGCTGCGAGCCCGACCGCAATCAACAGGGCGAAATTGACCGCGCCGTAATGCTCGATCGCCCACGGCACCTTCATCGACTGCCAGATCAGGTCCTTGAACAGGATGGGGGAGGAATATTCCGCCGAGCCGGAAAGCCCCGGCAGCGCCTCGATGATATTCCCGAGTCCGGCGGTCGACAGCAGATAGGAGAAGAAGACCGCGGCGACGCCCGCCGCGCCGACGGTTGTCCACAGCCATTCCCTGCCGCCGAGCGCAAAGCCCCACTGGGGGAACGGGTCTTTCTTCCCGCGCCGCAGACGGAGCTCCCGCAGCAGCGTCAGCAGCGACCAGAGCAGATACACGACGATGATGGTGGGCTGGTTGAGCACGGCGCAGGCGAAGACGGCGCCCGCGAAGATCAGCTTAAACGGCGGCTTCTTTCCCCCGAGGAAGAGAATCATTCCCGTAAGCAGCAGCGCATGGATACACATATTATAATAATTGAGCGTGTTGCAGCCCAGATAATTGTCGAGCGTGAACAGCCCGGACGCGGCGAGCCCGACCCACGGGAAGCCGTAATTCCGGAGCTTGAGATAGAAATACCAGAAAAAAATCAGCACGGCGGCGAGGTGGATCAGCCGCAGATAGAGAATGATGCCCTCCGTTCCGCCGGTAACGGCGAGAAACAGTCTGCAGGGCAATAAAAGAAACAGACCGGAGAGCTGCGAGATTTCCCATTCGTCCACGACGAAACGGTCTCCGCCCAGCACCCGCAGCGGGATCGTGGGGTAAAGGTCTTCATCGCCCGCGACGTTCACGTTGCGGAAGGCGCTGAACAGCAAAAACGCCGCCAGCGCGAGAAATACCGCGGCCGCCGCCGCGTCCGCGGCATGAAAACGGATTCTGTTGTCGGATTTTCGTTTTTCCATAACGGTCCCTTTCATTCTTCCGCGGGGAAGGATTTCCATTCGGTGACTTTGATGATATATCCGTTCTTGCCGCGCGCCGACTTGTATTCGCAAAGAGCAAGCAGGGGCGAAAGCTCCTCCGGCAGCGTTTTGTCCTCATTGTACGGAACGTAAATGTATTCCGGCCGCTTCTCCGGGTGGAGCTGCCAGTACCGCGCCTGCCTGACCGCCGTATCCTCCGGCACGTAACAGGCGGAATAGGCCGCCATCGGCAGCTCGTTCAGGTAAAGATAACAGTCGGGCAGGCGTTTCGCGACGTAAAACGCGCCGCCGCAGGTTTCGCCGATATAATCGAGGTCGGCCCGTTTTGCGCTCCGCGTCTGCTCCAGCGATCTCATCGTGACCAGCCCTTTTTCCGGTCCGCTCGCGGCGACGACCCCGTTCCTGCCCGTTTTGGAGGCAAAAGAATAGTTCGTGATATGAAACAGCATAATCGAGACGCCGATCAGCGTCAGCAGGGCAAGAGAGCCCGTCGCGGCGGACAGCAGGCTCCGGGAAAGCCGTCCGTTCTTCCGTCCCGCGGACGTATGCGCCGCGGCCAGCTCCCGGAATACCCGGACGGCGAAAAAGACCGCCGGAAAATACGCGAGCCGGAATGCGAAAAACAGCGACGTGCTGGAAGTAAAATCCGCGGCGGCGGAACAGACGGCGGCGGTCAGCCAAAGGGCGAACACGCGCCGGTCTTTCTTTCTGCAGAGAAGGAAGCAGACGAGCGTAAAGACTGCGAGCGGATATTCCGAGCATTGAAAGACCGTGTATTCCGCGCCGATCGCGGCGACGCCGAAACTGACGGCGAGAAAGCACAGCGCAAGCAGAAAGACCGCCGCCGTCGGGCCGTTTTTGCCGTGCTTCCGCCCGATTTTCCCGGCGAGCAGGGCGGCGGGCAGCAGGAGAAACGGCGCGATAAGCCCCGGCAGACCGAAGCCGGCGCCGACGGCGGCAAGCTTCTCTCCCGTGTTTTCATGTCCGTACCAGCGTATCCCGTATTCGCCGTCCGACAGCAGCTCCGGCAGCGCTTTGACGATTTCGCCGAACCCGGAGGTGAACTGCAGAAAGAGCATCAGCAGCAAAGCGCAGGCGGCGCCGCCCGCAGAGAACAGAAGCCAGGTCCCGCCGCCGAAAGGGGAGCAGGGGACGCTCGCAGACGCGGTCCCTTTCCCGTTCCGCAAAGCGCACGCAAGCGCGATAAGCGAATAAAAGAGATAGGCGACCAGAAAACCGGGCTCGAAAATCACGGCGCAGCCGAAAACGAAGCCCGCGGACAGCACGCGTTTCGCAGACGGCGCTTTCTCCGGCAGGAACAGCAGCAACGCGGACACGGCGAGCGCGTGCATCGACAGGTTATAATAATTCAGCGTGACGATACCCGCGTAAAGGTCGGCGCAGAACAGGCCTGCGGCGATCGGGGCTGCGGCTGTTTTTTTTCTGAACAGAAAAACGAGGAACCAGTAGAGCGCCAGGTCTTCCGCAAGAAAGACAAGCCTGCCGAACAGAACGAGCCCCTCGGTCCCGCCGGTGATCGCCGTAAAAATCCGGTAGACCGGCAGAAGCACGAGCGCCGAAAGCTGCGTGACCTGCCATTCGTCGACCAGAAGGCGGTCGCCCGCAAAAAACCGCTGCGCGACGGTGTAATAATAGAATTCGTCGAAAATGACCTCTGCGTAAAAAACGGACAGCGCCAGAAAACCCGCGAGCAGAAAGAAGACCGCAAGCGCGAGGACGCCGAATTTTCGTGTTCCGACCGTTTTCAGCAGTTGTTTCATCGTTCCGTCCTTTCAACGGGCGTTTTTTGCGGGTATGCTTTTTTACGCGCCGGCCGTCCGTTTCCATCCGTCGATCCGGACGATCGTTCCCGCCGCGCCCTGCTCGACCGTGCAGTCGCAGAGCGTTCGGATCGTTTCGCGCCGCTCCTCCGATACCGGAGTATCGTAATACTCGTCCAGCGGAACGTATGCGAAATGGTGATACATGGGGATATATACGTATTCGGGGCGCTTTTCGGGGTGCAGCTCCCAGTACCGCGCCTGACGGGTCGCACTGTCGGCGTCCACGTACCATGCGGTGTACGCGGCGACCGGGCGTTCCAGATAGAGGTAACAGTAAGAGCAAAGGCCCATGACGTAGACCGGCCCGTCGGTACGTTCTTTGATCCGGTCGAGGTCCGAGAGAATCCCGTCGTATTTTTGCTTGTGCGCCGCCGTGGTCAGGATCCCCTTGAGCGGCCCCGCATCGATGCGCGCGTTCAGCGTTTTGTCGCCCGAGTTGTTCGCCGTTTCAAGGAACTGGCAGCTTCCGTTGACGAACAGATTGCCGACCTCCCAGCAAAGACACAGGCAGGCGAGCGCGGCGGCGCAGACGAGAAGCGTTTTTCGTCTGCGCGACTGCTTTTCCGCGGCCGCCGCTTTTCGGCTGTTGCGCGTCGTTTGCCGCGGCGCGTCCCGCAGCTCCCGAAGGAATACACAGACGAAATACGCGGTGGAGAAATACGTCAGGATCCCGCCGTAGCCGAAAACGATCTCCGAGAAAAAGTCCACCGTCAGCGAGAGCGCCGCGCCGAACAGCCAGAAGCAGAAGGTCCGCCGGTCTTTGTTTTTGCAGAGGATATAGCAGAGCAGCCCGAAGGGGAGCGCCGGAACGGAATGATACTGCATGAACGCGAGCACGCGCCGCGGGTCTTTCACGACGTAAGCGGTCATAAAGCCGTAACAGCACAGCAGACAGACCGCGGATATCAGAAACAGCGGTCCCTTCAGCGCGCCGTCGGGGCGTTTTTTGACGTAAATGCCGGATACGGCGCACAGCGCGCACAGCGCGACCGGGGGGACGACGCCGTAGGCGCGGATCATCTGCGGCAGATAGGCGAGATTCGCCCGGTTGCCGAGGAGCGTCAGACCGTATTCGCTGTCGGAGCCGAGCTCCGGCAGGTTTTTCAGGATCTCGTCCACGCCGCTCCCCGCCGCGAGACCGACGAGCATCGAGACGGCGACGGCGGCGACGCCCGCGGAGAGCAGCAGGAGCGTCCTGCCGTTCAGCAGAAAATCGTATCCCGCCGCAAGGCCGCCGTTTTTCCGTTTCGCGGCCGTCCGCACGAGCGTCAGCGCCGCGAAAAGGAACCAGATCGCCGCGGTCGCCGGCTGGCAGACGACGCCCATGCCGTAGAACAGCCCGGCGGAAACGGCGCGGCGGGCGGGAACCGGCGTTTTTTCACCCGTGAACAGCAGGACCGAGGCGAGCACCGCGCAGTGCAGCCCGCAGTTGTAATAGTTCAGCGCGAACATTCCGAAAAAGGTGTGCGCCGAAAACGCGCCGACGGCGATCAGCGCGGGCAATCCCTTTTTCCGCAGTGCAAAATACAGGAGCCAATAAAGCGAAAAATCGACTGCGAGATAAGCGTACCGCATAAACAGGACGATGCCCTCCGTGCCGCCCGTGACGGCGGTGTAGAGCCGGAAGGGGAGCGCCTGCGCCAGCGACGAGAGCTGCGAGACGTGCCATTCTTCGACCAGCAGCCGGTCGCCCTGCAGCAGCCGCATGGGGATCGTATAATAAAAGCTCTCGTCCACCGAATCCATGCCGCGGGGGACCGCCCAGAGCAGATAACCGAACAGCCCCGCGCAGAGAAGCAGCGCAGCGAGGTCGAGCGGCCGCAGGCCGCGTTTTTTCCCGGATACGTCGTTCATGCGGCGCCTCCGTTTTCCTTCTCAAAAAGATAAAGCCGTCCCATGTCGCCCTCCAGCACGGTAAATTCGCCGAGCGATTCGATAAAATCGTATTTCTCCCGCAGCAGCTTTTCGGAATACGCCTGCGTATAGGGGGTGAAATTGTATATGCAGCCGGGAACGTAGACGACGTCCGGCCGTTTTTCCGGGTGCAGCGTCCAGTACGCCGTCTGCCGGGGCGCGATATCGCGTTCGACGCACCACTGCGCGTAAGCGCCGTTTCGCAAATCGCAGCGGTACAGGTAGCAGACCGGCATCATGCCCGCCACGTAGAGCGTTCCGGCGGTTTCGGGAATCAGGTCCATGTCCGCGAGCACGCCCCCGTAGCTGCGGGCGAACGCTTCGGTGCATCTCATTCCCTGCAGGGGACCGACGGAAACCGTCTGCGTTTTATGCTCAAAGACCCCGCCGTCCGTCAGCAGAAAAAGAATTGCGCCGTTCAGCAGCAGCGAAATCCCGGCAAAGAGCGCAGCGGCGGCGCGCAGCGGTTTTCCCGCCGCCGCGTCCCGTTTTTTCGCCGCGTGTTTTTTCTGCGGGGGCTGCGGTTCGTCTGCATGGAACAGTTCCCGCCGCAGCGAAGCGCAGGCGAAGGCCGCGGGGATATAACAGAGCCGCCCGGCGTAGAGCACGGTGACCTCGGAAACGTAATCCACCGCCGCGGAACAGACCAGCGCCGCGAGCCAGCAGGCGGCCGTCCGGCGGTTCCCGGTTTTGCACAGAAGCATCGCGCACAAAGAGAAAACGAAGACGGGGAAGGAGCTGCATTTGAAATACTCCGTCTCGATATTCATGAAAATCCTGCTGAAACAATACGCGCACCAGAGAAGACATGCGACCAGCGCCGCGGCTTTCGCTTTCTTTGCGGCGTTTTTTCTGCCGAGGAACGCGCAAAGGGCGACCAGCGCCGGCGCGGCGGCAAGTGCGAAAACGCCGTAGGTCTGCCGAAGGACGAAAAGCTTGTGCGGATTCGCCCGGTTGCCGTACCATGCCATGCCGTATTCGCTGTCGGAAAAGAATTGCGGGAGATTCTCGAGAATCGTGCCGAAGCCGACCGCGGCGGCGAGATAAATGCAGAGCGCCGCCGCGCAGAGCGCCGCGCCGGCCGTTATCCCCGCCCAGACGCGAACGTCGAGGACGAACAGCTCCCGGCCGATATCGGTTTTTTTCTTTTTCAGCAGAACGGCCCGCAGCAGAACCGCAAGCCCGTACGCGAGATACGCCGCCGTCATCGACGGCTCCGTCAGCACGACCGCCGCCAGAACGACGCCGCAGAAAACGGATACGCAGAACGAAGGCCGCCGGTCCGCCGTAATCAGGCAAAGGCACAGCACGGAAAGCCCGTGCACGCCGACGTTGTAATAATTGACTGCGAGCAGTCCGGCGAACAGGTCCGCGCAAAGAAAAAACGCGGCAAGCACGCCGAACAGGCGCAGGCGGCGCATTTTGACAAAGAAGAACCAGAACAGCGCGAGGTCCCCCGCGACAAAGACGAGCCGCATCGCGGGCAGAAGGCCTGCGGTCCCGCCGTTCAGCGCGACGAACAGCCGATAGAACGGCGCCTGCAGAATCGTGGCGAGCTGCGCCAGATGCCAGTCGTCCGCCAGGAGCCGGTCGCCCTGCGCGAAACGCTGCGCCAGCGTGTAATAAAACATTTCATCCTCGGCGGGATTCTGATAAAACGCGGCGGTCAGAAGCAGCGCCGCAAGCGCGCAGAATACGCCGACGGCGGCGATATCCGTTCGCGTCGGGCGCAGGCGGCTTTTTTCCATGCGTTTCATCTCCTTTGCGGAACGCGTTCCGGCGTTCCGTCAATCCGTTTCGTCTGCGGTCGGGAGCGGCGGCAGATCCCAGCTCTCGACCGTCAGGATCAGTCCCGCGCGTCCGCGCCGGGCGGTAAAGCTGCAGACGCCGTTCAGCTCGGCGAGCTTCCGGGCGGTGCGGTCCGTGCCGTAAGCGGTTTCATAGGATTTTAAAGTGTAGTATTCGTACATCGGGACGTAGATGTACGCCGGGCGCTTCTCCGGGTGGAGCTGCCAGTAGCGCTGCAGCCGCCCGGTGCTGTCGTTGTCGACGTACCAGGAGGAATAGGCGCCGAGCGGCGCGTCCGTGCAGAGATAATAGTAGGGGTGCTGCCCTGCGACGTAAAACGGTCCGTCGCCGCCGACCGAGCCGATATCTTCAAGAACGTTGTCGTAAAGCGTTTTAAAGGTTTCGGTCGTTCGGATCCCGCGATACGGCCCTTCCGTAATCAGCGCGGTCATCGCCCGGTCCGTCGTGGTATTGTATGCCCGCTCAATCGGGTAAAAGCTGCCGGTGACCCATACGGAATACAGGTCTCCGCAGAGCGGAAGAACGCACAGCGCGGCGGCTGCTGCGGCAAGCGCTTTTGCGGCGGGGAAGCCGCTGCGGGAGCGGTCTTCGGCGCGGTCCGCCCGCAGCTCCCGGAGCAGTTCGAAGAAATAATGCGCCGCCGGGAAATATGCCAGCGCGCCGCCGTAACCGACCGTCACGTCGGAAAAGTAATCCCGGAAAACGCTGACGCCGACGCTCATCCAGATAAGCAGATCCAGTCTTTTTTCTTTTTCTTTGCAGAGGAACCGGCAAATCAGCGCGAAAAGAACGACGTGGAGCGTCGAGCCGAAGAATGCGTAAAGAAGAAGCTCAGGCTTTTTGTGCAGGCGGAGCGCCGCCGTGATCCACGAGGCGGTCATCGCGCCTTCCGCAAGCAGAAGAACGAGCGCCCGCACGGCGCCCGGGGCGCGTTTTTTGCCGCATACCGCGCCGACCGGGACCAGAAGGGCAAGCGCCGCCAGCGGGACCGCGCCGTACATTTCGAACATGCCGGTGATTTTTCGCGGCGTGCGGTAATTGCCGAACCAGCGCATCCCGTATTCGCTGTCGGTGAACAGCTCCGGAACCGCCTCGAAGAGCGGTTTCAGGCCGACGCGGACGCAGAGGTAAACGAAGAACGCGGCGGCGCTCACGGCGACGCCGACGGTGATGAGGCACCAAAGCCGACGGTCAAGCAGAAAATCCGATCCCCGGAACAGTTTTCCTTTGCCCTTCCGCAGCGCGTATACGAGCACGAAAAACGAGTATAAAACATACAGCGCGGCAAACGGAAGTTCCATCAGCACCATCGCGGAAAGCACGACGCCCGCGCCGATCCCGGCGGGAACGGAAACTTTTTTATCTTTGTGGAAAACGAGAAAGAAAATCAGCGCCGCCGCATGCAGACACATCGTATAATACCCGAAAGCGCAGATCCCCGCGAACATAAAACCGCAGAACAGAGGCGCGGCGAACGCCGCAGCGAGCCCCCGGTCGCGGAAGCGGATATAATAGACCCAATACAGAAGCAGGTCGACCGTAAGATAGAAAAAACGCATAAACAGCAGAACGCCGTCGTTATTGCCGTTGACCGCGAGATACAGCCGATGCGGCAGAAGCTGAAACAGCGCCGGAAGCTGCGTCACGTGCCATTCGTCGACCAGCAGCCGGTCGCCCTGCATGAGCCGCTGCGTAATCGTGTAATAGAACCCTTCGTCGACGAAGCCGACGCCCCTGCTTTTCGCAAAAAACAAATAAGAAAACAGACCGACGCAGAAAACGACGGCAAGCGCGTCCGATATCGTGCGTATTTTCGGCTGCCTTGTCGGCATGTCAGATTTTCCACTCCTTTATGCGCAGGAGAAATCCCGCTTTTCCGTTTCGGGTCTCAAAGCTGCAGACGCTTTTCAGAAACGACAACTGCTTTTCCGTCAGCAGCTTCTGCTGAACGTAAACGTATTCCGGGCGCTTGTCGGGGTGCGTCTGCCAATAGCGCGCGACCCGGTCGGTACTGTTCCCGTCGATGAACATCGCGGTCGGCGCGCCGATCGGCAGGTCGAGATACAGATAGAACCACGGGTTCTTTTCCGCGACGTAGACCGCCCCCGTGCAGGAGGTCCTGATTGTATCCAGGTCCGCGAGCATATCCCCGTATTTCCTTCGGTAGCTTTCCGTCGTCCGGATCCCCTTGAGCGGGCCGGCGTCGAGCCGTTCGGTCAGCGGCTCCGATCTCGAGGCGGCATATATCCGGTCGTTGTACCGAAAGCTTCTGCCGGCGTAAAAATTCAGTCCGTCCGCACAAAGGAGCGCGCAGACCAGCAGCAGGGCCGCCCGGGCGGAGACCGCCCGCCAAATCGGGTTCTTTTTTGACTTGACGGCTTCTTTCCCGCTTGCACCGGGGAATTCCCGCAGGAGCGCGCAGACGGAATGCGCCGCGGAAAACACAGCGAGCCTGCCGCCGAAGCCGAGCGTGATGTGGGAAATCGGGTCGACCGCTGCGGAGGCGAAAAGCCCGAGCCACCAGAAGAAAAACATGCGGCGGTCACGCTGCTTCTGCAGCAGACGGCAGATCAGGGCGAAAGGAAGAAGCGGCACGGTCGCAAACCGCAGAATCAGGATGGTTTCCTCCGGATGCGCGAAATAATACCGCAGTTCAAACGCGTACGCCGAAAGCGTCAGCGCGCACGCGATCGGGAACAGGAGCGCCCCCGATGCTTCGGAAAACCTTCTGCTTCTCCGCAACAGCGCGGCAATCGGAATCAGCGCGCAGAGAGAGACGAGGTTGAACGCGCCGAACAGCTTCGGCAGCGCGCGCAGCTTTTCCGCGTTGGTCGTGTTGCCTGCTGCGGAAAACCGATATTCCGAATCGGAAAAAATCTCCGGGAGCGAATCGAGAATGTTCCGCAGCCCGCTTTTCAAAAGGACGGCGCACACGACGGCGCCCGCGCAGACGGCGGCGGTCAGCGCCAGATACAGCGGGACTTTCCCGCCGAGGATAAAGTCATACCCGGACAGGGCGTTCCCGCCGCGCCTTTTCAGAACAAAACGCAGCAGCGCGAGCAGAAAGAAGACCGCAAAAACGGCTGCCAGCGAGGGTTGGCAGAGCACCGCGCAGCTCAACAGCACGCCGGCCGCTGTCAGCGCGGGCGGGGAGGGCTGTTTTTCGGGCGCAACCAGAAGCGTGCCGGCGAGCGCGAGAAAATGGGGCGGCAAAGCGGTGTAACTGAAGGTGAACGCGCCGAGGTGAACGTAAGAACACATCAGCGCAGCGCCGGCGAGCGCGGCGACGCCGTACCGCCGCAGCTTCAGATAATAGAACCAGTAGCAGAACAGGTCGAAAACGACGAACAGCCGCCGCATGAACAGCAGGACTCCGTCCGTTCCGCCGGCGACGAGCGTATACAGGCGATACGGCAGGAGCTGAACGACGGCGGATAGCTGCGTGACGTGCCAGTCGTCGACGAAGATCCGGTCGCCCTGCAGGAAACGCTGGGGCATCGTAAAATACCAGTGCTCGTCCGAGAGGCCGATGCCTACGCCGACCGAATAAAACAGATACCCGAACAGCAGCAGGCACACGGCGAAGGCGGCGATATCCACGCCCGATATTCTCTTTTCCCTTCCGTCGCGGACCATACGCTCCTCCACGCTTCATCAACTAAAATTATACAGGATAATTATATATTATAAATGCGGAGATGTCAATTGATAAATTCTGATTTAACGGCGAAGCCGTAAAATCAGAATTTCGGGTATCGGGTATCGGATCTCGTGGATCGTGCTTGTGAATTATATTGTTTGTTTCTATATGTATTCACAGCGTCAATTCTTTGATTTGAGCCGCGGTTTCGGCACGATATCCGATCCCCGATCCCCGATATCCGCGGAGGGCGTCAGCCCGACAAATCAGAATTCAATATTGCCTTTCCCCGCGAAACATGCTATCATATCCCCGTCCGGGAACATCGGGCGGGGAAGAGGTCCGGCATGAAAAAACTGCTTCTGATTCTGAAAAAAGAGCCTATACTCACCGTCGCCGCCGCGGCGGCGGTCGCGGCGCTGTTCATTACGCCGCCGTCGATGCGGCTGCTCTCCGGGATCGACTGGCGCACGCTCGGCACGCTGTTCATGATGCTGACCGTGCTCGAGGGCTTCAAAAAAGAAAATATTTTCAACCCCGTGCTGAAGCTCGCCGGACGGATCGGCTCGATGGCGGGGCTTACGCTGTTCCTCGTGTTCGCGGTGTTTTTCTCGTCGATGTTCGTCACGAACGACGTTTCGCTCATCATCTTCGTCCCGCTCACGATCCTGCTGTTCCGCGCGGGGAAGAAAGAAAAATACATTCTCCCCGTGCTCGCCATGCAGAACATCGCCGCCGTGCGCGGCTCCCTGCTCACGCCCTTCGGCAGCCCGCAGAATCTGTTTATCTACGGGCAGTCCGGCGTTTCGGCGGGGCGGTTCATGCTGTATATGTCCCCGCTCTGGGTCATGTCGGGGCTGCTGCTGGTCTGTTTCGTCTTCTTTCTTTATCGGAAGAATGTCGGCGAGACCACTGGCGTCCGAACCGCGGAATTCATCATTTCCACCGATCCCGACCGGAAAAAGCACCGGATCGCCTATCTCTGTCTGTTCGCGCTGGTGCTTGCGACCATCGTCACCCGCATGCCGTGGTGGTATGTCTCCGTCGCCGTGATCGCGGTCTCGGTGTTTGTGATCGACAAAAAGATCCTCGTGAAAACGGATTACGTGCTCCTGCTGACCTTTTTCTGCTTCTTCGTGTTCTCCTCTTCGATCGCCGCGAACGAAACGATTTCGTCGTTCCTGCGGAGCGCCGTCGCGGGGCGGGAATACGTATGGAGCATCCTTCTGAGTCAGGCGATCTCGAACGTGCCCGCCGCGATCGTGCTCTATCCGTTCGCGCAGAACCGCGGCGCGCTGCTGTACGGCCTCGATTCGGCGGGACTGTGCACGCTGATCGGTTCGCTCGCGTCGGTGATCAATTACCGGCTCTACGTGCGCGAATACCCCGGGAAGGGCGGAAAATTCGTCAAGGTATTCACGCTCGTGTCGCTTGCGTTCTTCGCCTTTGTCGTCCTGCCGGGCTTTTTCATCAGCCGCGCGTGGGAGTTGTGAGTGATGCGTTTTGCGTGATGCGTTTTGCGTTTTGAGCACTAATCACGAATCACAAATCACGAATCACAAATCACGAATCACAAATCACGAAAAACCGGAGGTTTCCAGCTATGAAGAAGAAAAATATCCGTCTGTACGCGCTGATGGCGTCGGCGGCGGCGCTCGTTTTCGAATGCGTCTACCCGATCGTGTTCATCAAATGGATCGTCCCGCTTTACGCCGTGTGCGTTCTCTTCGCGGCGGGGATCGCGTATCTTCTGTTCCTCGCGCTGTTCCTGGCGAGGGACGCGAAAAAGCCCGCGGTCTTCGCGCTGATCGGCGCGGCGGTCTATACGGCGGTCATGCTGGGGATCACGCCGCTGGTGAACAACGTGATCTTCGGCGCGGTGGCTCCCTGGGGCAGTGTGTTCGTCAACGCTGCGGTGAATCTTGTTTTCTGGCTCGTCATGCTGCGGCTGATCCGCAAGGCGACGGGAGAAAGGTTCGTCGTTCTGCCGCTGGTGTGTGTGCTTCTCGTCGTGATCGGCGTTCCCGTGACCGCCGTTGAGACTGCCCCGAACGTCAGGGCGACCGGCTTCATCGTGTCGGATACCGTCGCGAATTACGAAGAGCGGATGGCGCAGATCGACATTTATGAGAACACGCTTGAGACCGCCGTGCCGCAGACGCAGGTCTACGATCTCATCATGGACCATCTGAAGGCGCCGCTGCCCGCGGGCAAAACGGAGAAAAAGGTGCTCGTGCTCGGCTGGGACGGCTGCCGCGCGGACGCGATGGTCATGGCGGAACACCGCGGCGCGGTCGACGCGCTGCTCGCCGACGGCGGCAGGGCGCGCATCGCCTACTGCGGCGGCGCGAACTGGCCCGCGCCCATCACGCAGATGACCGCCACCGTCGAGGGCTGGACGACGATGTTCACCGGCGGCTGGTCGGATC
>JAFRTA010000068.1 GCA_017427315.1 Clostridia bacterium | reverse complement strand
GGTGAGGATCAGCTTCGCCGCCGAGGTCCCCAGATCGACGCCGATGTAACGCATGGAACCGCCTCCTGTCGGATTGATAAATCTATCATAACATATCATGCTGAAAAATGCAAAGGAAAACATGTGTTTTGACCGGGAAATTCTGATTGAACGGCTTTGCCGTTCAATCAGAATTTCGGATATCGGGTATCGGATCTCGCGAATCGTGCTTGTAAATTATATTATTAGCTTCTATAAAAAACCGCATTGTTAATTCTTTGATTTGAGTCGCGGTTTCGGCACGATATCCGATCCCCGATCCCCGATATCCGCGGAGGGCGTCAGCCCGACAAATCAGAATTTACAGGCTTGCAAACCCGTTTCCTTTTTGTTATTATATTAAAGGAATCGATACGTTCCCGGAGGGATCTGTATGCAGAAGATATTTGTCTTCTTTAACGCGATGCTGATGATCGCTATTCTTCTTCTCGGGCGCGCGGACAGTATTCTGGTCAAAGGTGCGCAGGACTATTATTCCCCCGCCGAGATCGAAACGTACGCCGCGGCGTCAAAAGACGCGAGCGGAAACGGGCTTTTAGTGCTGTACGGCGGCGGCTTCGACACCGAAAAAAACTTCCGCCCGCTTCTTGAAAAATGTATCGCCCACACGGGCAAAACGGCTCCCCGCCTGCTGTTCCTGCCCACCGCCGAATACGACGCGGAGGATGGCGCCTGGCGCGAGGTTTTCACGTGGTGGGAGAACGCCGGATGTGAAACGGACGTGCTTTACGTCAGCCGCTCCGCCGCAGAGGAGGCCGCGGAAAAGATCGCGGCGGCGGATATCGTCTATGAGATCGGCGGGAACCTCGACTTCCTGACGAAAAACTGGCGCGAAAAGGGCGTTTTTGAGGCGGTGCGCGGCGCGTTTGACCGCGGCGCGGCGCTGATCGGCGTCAGCTCCGGCGCCATGTGCTGGGCGGCGCGCGGCTGGGATGATTTCGGCGAACCCGTATTTCGCATTACGGACGAGTTGCCCCACTTCGGCGTGGACGACGCGTATGATTTCCGCGACTGCGCCGGGGTGATCCCCTTCTGCGTCTGCCCGCATTTCGACAACCCCGCGTGGCGGGTGTTTTCCGTCGAAGCGATCCGGCTGGATCTTCCGTCGCTCTGCATCGAGAACGGCGCCGCGGTCGCCTATTCGAACGGGACGTTCGAGGTGATCTCCGACGCCCCGACGCCCTTCCGCACGGCGTATCTGTTCTTCCCCGAAAAGCGCATCATGCTGCTGGATCTGAAAAAGCACGCCGATATCGCGACGGTCGTCGACGGCGAAATGAGGTCAAGATAACACAATGGAATTTTCACTTCAAAACGGTTTTGCCCTGACCGTCAGCGATGATCGCATCGACGTGCGCGGCGGCGGGTACCGTCTGTTCTCCTTCCCCGTGTCCACCCCCTGCGACGCTTATCTGCCGAATTGCTCCGTCGCGGAAGACGTCGACACGGGGCTGACCTTCCTCGGCGCGCGCGAAACGGACGGCTGCACGGCGCTTGCGTGGACGGCGGAGAGCTCCTTATACCGTAAAAAAGAATATACCGTCCGCATCTGCGATACATATTTTACCTACCGCGTCCGGCTTTTCGGCAGCGCGGAGCTGGAGCGCGTCCGCTTTTTCGGCGGCGGCGGGGGGACGAAGTATTTCGTTTCCGGGTATTTCGACTGTCAGGCGGATTACCACACCGAGCAGACGGCGCATTATCTCGTCGGGCACGAGCGCGCCCTGCAGCCCTATCTGTTTTCGCCCCCGCCCTACGTCGTCCCGTTTTGGAACGAGTTCAACGATAAGATCGTCTCGGTCGGGATCGCCGACCGCCCCGGGTGCAACAACTATTTCCGTTTTACGCCGTCGTATGAAAAACCGCAGAAAATGTGGTTTGACGTACCCTATTACGGGCACGACGCCGTGCGCGGGGAATGGACTTCGCCGACGGTCCGCGTCTCGTTCGGCGACGACGAATGGCGGGAGATCGAGCGGTACTGCCGCTGGGCGGAAAAAGAATTCGGCTATCCCGTCCGTAACGGCAAAGAAACGCCGCCGTGGTGGAAGAAGCCGATCTTCTGCGGCTGGAACGAGCAGTACAATCTGCGGCAGGCAAAGCGCGCGTCGGGAGAGTTCGCCGACACGAAATCGCTTTCGACGCAGAAAAACTATACCGAAATGCTCGCGCGCATCGACCGGGTCGGACTGAGGCCCGGCACGGTCGTGATCGACGATATGTGGCAGACGGATTACGGCAGGAACGAGGTCGACACGGCAAAATGGCGGGATCTTCGCGCCTTTGCCGACGAGCAGCACCGCAAGGACCGGCGGGTCCTGCTCTGGTGGCGGCTCTGGAGCCCCGACGGCCTGCCGGGGGACGAGTGCATCGTCTCCGACGGGTGCGCCGTCGCCGCGGATCCCACGTCTCCGGTATATCAAAAGCGCATTGCGCAGATCGTGCGCACGCTGCTCTCCGACGGCCCCGGCTGCATGAACTGCGACGGCTTCAAGCTCGACTATATCTACCGTCTGCCGCCGCTCGGCGACCGCGCGAAGCCGCACGACCCGACGGTCTACGGGCTCGAGCTGCTGCGGATCTATTATAAAACGATCTACGACGAAGCGAAAAAGGTCAAGCCGGACGCGCTGATCGACACGAGTATCGCGCACCCCTATTTCGCGGACGTGTTCGACGTGATCCGCCTGCACGATTACAGCGCGATCCAGCGTTCAACGGTATCCATGATGGAATTCCGCGCGAAGACCGTGCGCTGCGCCTTCCCCGGCGCGCTGATCGACACCGACGGCGCGAATTCCTACACCGGCGACGCGCAGGAGGTGCTGTTCCACAACAGGCGCGCCTGCCGCGTCGGCATCCCGGCGCTGTACGCGCTCTCGAACCTGTCGGACGCAGATCTTGAGGAGATACAGCGGGAGTGGGACGAGTACCGGGTCGGCGCGGAGCGTTAAGTTTGAGATTCGTGATTCGTGATTTGTAATTTGCGAATTATGAATTGCAGCTTGATTCATCGGCATTTATCATAACCGCGGGTTCGCCTTCCGGCGAACCCGCGGCTATTTTCATCTTTCCCGATTTCACATTTTTACGAATCACTAATCACATTTCACATCTCACCGTCAAAATCACATCGCAATCTTCACGCTCTTCGCCGCGCTCCACGCGGAGTAATACTTGACGCTTGAAACGGTCTTGTACGCCCGGACGCGGACGTAGTATGTGCTTCCCTTCGTCAGGCTCGCGACCGTTTTGGCGAGCGTATCGGCGCCGGAGACCGTGACGGACTTCGCGTCCGTGAAGCCGCTGTCGGTCGCGTACTCGATCTGGTAGCCCGTCGACTTGTCGTTCTTCGCCCACTTGGCGGTCATCTTTCCCGCGGCGGAATTTGTCACGCTTGACAGCGCGACGCCGGTCAGGCGGACGGTCTTCTTCACCGCATACGCGCCCTTGGTCGTGCTCTTATACGCCCGGACGCCGTAGGTATAGGTCGTGCCGTTGACGGCGGTCGCGTCGGTGTACGTCACCGTCGTGTTCGACGTGATTTTTTTC
>JAFRTA010000067.1 GCA_017427315.1 Clostridia bacterium | reverse complement strand
GCGTCCTCCTTCGGTTCATAACAAAAAGTATAACCGAATCGGACGGGAATTTCAACCAAATTGACTTTACAAAACGAAAAAACGATGTAAAGCCGGGTTTACATCGTTGATTCTGACCGTGTTTTCGGCCGGTATTCCGGATTATCGGATAAACATCGCGTCGCCGAAGGAGAAGAAACGGTATCGTTCCCGGATCGCCTCGGCGTAGGCGTTCAGCACGTTCTCCCGCCCCGCGAGCGCGGAGACGAGCATGATCAGCGTGCTCTCGGGCAGGTGGAAATTCGTGATCAGCGCGTCGATACATTTGAACCGATACCCCGGGTAAATAAAAATCGACGTGTTTTCCGCCTTCGGCTCGATATGCCCGTTTTCGTCCGCCGCGGATTCCAGCGTGCGGCAGCAGGTGGTGCCGACGGCAACGATCCTGCCGCCCGCCGCCTTCGTTTCATTTATAAGACGCGCCGCGTCTTCGCTCACGGTATAGAATTCGGAGTGCATGACGTGGTCCTCGATCTTTTCCGCCTTGACCGGGCGGAAGGTGCCGAGCCCGACGTGCAGCGTCACGCGGGCGATTTTTATTCCGCGCGCCTCGATTTCATGCAGCAGCTCCGGGGTAAAATGCAGGCCCGCCGTCGGCGCCGCGGCGCTCCCCCGCTCCCGCGCGTAGACGGTCTGATAGCGGTCCTTATCCTTCAGTTCGTGGGTGATATAATGCGGCAGGGGCATTTCGCCGATGCGGTCGAGTATTTCATAGAACACGCCGTCGTAATAAAACTTCACGACGCGGTTGCCGTTATCGAGGACCCGCAGCACCTCGCAGCGGAGAATGCCGTCGCCGAAGGAAAAGCGCGCGCCTTCTTTCGCCCGTTTGCCGGGGCCGCAGACGCACTCCCACGCATCGTTTCCGTCCGTTTTGAGCAAAAGGAATTCCACGCGCGCGCCGGTTTCTTCCTTTACGCCGTAGATCCGCGCGGGCAGCACCTTCGTATCGTTCAGAACAAGACAGTCGCCGCAGTGCAGCTCCCCGAGGATATCGCGGAAATGCGCGTGACGGACTTCGCCCGTTTTTTTATCCAAAAGCATCAGCCGCGACGCGTCGCGGGGCTCGACGGGCTCCTGTGCGATCAGCTCTTCGGGCAGGTCGTACCAAAAATCCTTTTTATCCATAGATATCACCGAAAAATTTCAGAAAAAAATTGACTTTATAAATATTTAATGTTATCATATAATGAATGAGCGTATATAGTAATGACGCGGTCTGCGTCCCTGCTATTATACACCCGTTCCGCAATAATTACAAGTGCAAAAGAGGTCTTTTGAATGAAACAGTACAACGTCGGCGTGATCGGCGCGACCGGCATGGTCGGGCAGCGTTTTCTGACAATTCTCGAGAATCACCCGTGGTTCACCGTAAAAGTGCTTGCCGCCTCCGGCCGCTCCGCGGGAAAAACCTATGAGGAAGCCGTCGGCAGCCGCTGGGCGATGAAAACCCCGATGCCCGAAAAATATAAAAAAATCATCGTCAAGGACGCCGACAACGACGTGGAGAAAATTGCCTCGCAGGTGGATTTCGTTTTCTGCGCGGTCAATCTGCCGAAGGACGAAACGAAGGCGCTCGAGCTGAAATACGCGAAGGCGGAGTGCCCCGTGATGTCGAACAACAGCGCGAACCGCTTCACCGACGACGTGCCGATGATCATCCCGGAGCTCAACGCGGGCCACGCCGCCGTCATCGAGGCGCAGCGAAAGCGGCTGGGCACGAAGCGCGGCTTTATTTCCGTCAAGTCCAACTGCTCCCTGCAGAGCTACGTTCCCGCTCTGTTCCCGCTCGACAAGGCGTTCGGCGTGAAGGATGTTCTCGTCTGCACCTATCAGGCGATCTCCGGCGCGGGCAAGACCTTTGAGCGCTGGCCCGAGATGATCGACAACGTGAATCCCTATATCGGCGGCGAGGAAGAGAAGAGCGAGCGCGAGCCTCTCAAGATCTGGGGCAAACTCGAGGACGGAAAGATCGTTCCCGCTTCGCGCCCGAATTTCACCGCGCAGTGCCTGCGCGTGCCCGTCAGCGACGGCCATATGGCAGCGGTATTCGTCCGCTTTGAGAAAAAGCCGTCGAAGGAAGAGATCCTTGACGTATGGAAAAACTTCTCCGGCAAGCCGCAGGAGCTCGACCTCCCGAGCGCGCCGAAGCAGTTCCTCAACTACTACGAAGAAAACGATATGCCTCAGACGAAGCTCTGCCGCGATCTCGACAAGGGAATGGCGATCCATATCGGCAGGCTCCGCGAGGACACGCAATACGATTACAAATTCGTCTGCCTCTCACATAACACGCTCCGAGGCGCGGCGGGCGGCGCGGTCCTGATGGCCGAGCTGCTCTGCGCGGAGGGCTGGATCGACTGAAAGGAGTCATTACCATGAAAACACCCGTATTCACCGGCGCGGCCGTAGCGATCATCACCCCGTTCACCGAAGACAATAAAATCAATTTCCCGAAGCTCAAAGAGCTGATCGATTACCAGATCGCAAACGGCACCGACGCCGTCGTGATCTGCGGCACCTCGGGCGAGAGCCCCTGCATGCCCCATGAGGAGCACGTCGAGGCGATCCGGTTCGCAGTCGACATGGTCGGCAAGAGAGTTCCCGTCATCGCGGGCACCGGCAGCAACGACACCGCCTACGCGATCGAGCTCTCCAACGCGGCGGAGAAGCTCGGCGCGGACGCGCTGCTGATGGTCACGCCTTATTACAATAAAACTTCCCAGGCGGGCCTTGTGAAGCATTACCACACCGTCGCCGACAACGTGAGCGTGCCGATCATCGTCTATAACGTCCCGTCGAGGACCGGCGTGCGCATCGCCGCGCAGACCTATAAAGCGCTTTCCGAACATCCGCGCATCAACGGCACGAAAGAAGCGAGCGGCGATATCTCCCTCGTGGCGGAGACCCGCGCGCTCTGCGGCGACGAGCTGAACATCTGGTCCGGCAACGACGATCAGATCCTCGCGATCACCGCGCTGGGCGGCAAGGGCGTGATCTCCGTGCTTTCGCACGTCGCGCCGAAGGCGACGCATGACATCGTCATGGAATGCATCAACGGCGACCTCGAAACAGCCCGGAAGCTGCAGCTCGAATATTTCGATCTTTGCAAGGATCTGTTCATTGACGTGAACCCGATCCCCGTCAAGGCTGCCCTGAATATGATGGGCTGGGACGTGGGCGAATGCCGCCTGCCCCTGACAGGTCTGAGCGACGAGAACGCGGCGAAACTGCGCGCCACGCTTGCGAAGCACGGGCTTGTAAAATAATGAAACCAGCGAAGGGTTTTCTCCCGCGCTTATCCGCGGGACGGAACCCTCGTTTTATTATTTCGGAAGATAACAAGAAAGGAACGCAAAACGTATGGTCAATATTATTTTGAGCGGCATCAGCGGCAGGATGGGCAATAAGATAGCCGAGCTCGCCGCCGAGCGGGACGACGTGAAGATCGCCGCGGGCGTGGACCTGCGCGACGCACCCCGGGCGGACGGCGTCCCCGTGTTCTCGTCGTTCGACGAGCTCGCGGTATCGGGCGACGTGATCGTGGATTTCTCGAATCCTTCGGCGCTGCCGTCCATTCTCGTGTATATGGAGAAGACCGGCACGCCCGCCGTGCTCGCTTCCACGGGATATACGCCCGAGCAGGAAGAACAGATCGAAAAAACAGCGGAGAAAGCGGCGGTCTTCCGCAGCGCGAACATGTCCATCGGCGTGAACGTGCTGTCGATCCTCGCCGAGACCGCGGCAAAGCTGCTGGGCGACGAATTCGATATCGAGATCGTCGAGGCGCACCACAACCGGAAGCTGGACGCGCCCAGCGGCACCGCGAAGGCGCTCGCCGCGGCGATCGAGAAGGGGCTTTCCTTTGCGCCCGAATACGTCTACGAGCGCGAGAGCCGCAGACAGCCCAGAGAGCATAAGGAGATCGGCATGCACGCCATCCGCGGCGGAACGATCGTGGGAGAACACGAGATCATCTTCGCCGGGCGGGACGAGCTCGTCACGATCAGCCATTCCGCCCGCTCGCGGGATATCTTCGCCGTCGGCGCGCTGAACGCCGCGAAATTCCTCGCGGACAAAAAGAGCGGCATGTTCTCCATGGCGGACATGCTGAAATAAGGAGCGAACACATGACAAGAGAAGAAGCGATCGCAATCCTGCGCAGATACAATCAGGACCGGTTCCATATCCGGCACGGGCTGACCGTGGGCGGGTGTCTGAAATACTTCGCCGAAAAATACGGTCATGATCCGGAGCATTGGGAGATCGTGGGAATTTTACACGACGTGGATTTCGAGCTCTACCCCGAGCAGCACTGCGTCAAGGCGCCGGAGCTCCTGCGGGAAAACGGCGTGGGCGAGGATATCATCCGCTCCGTCTGCTCCCACGGCTGGGGAATCACGGTGGATATCGAGCCCAAGCACGAGATGGAAAAAATACTCTACGCGGCGGACGAGCTGACGGGCTTAATCGGCGCGGCGGCGCTGATGCGTCCCTCGAAGAGCGTCGCCGATATGGAGGTAAAGAGCCTCAAAAAGAAATTCAAAGACAGAAAATTCGCCGCCGGCTGCTCGCGGGACGTGATCCTCGCCGGGGCGGAAAAGCTCGGCTGGGAGCCGGACAGACTCTTTGCCGAGACGATCGACGCGATGCGCTCCTGCGAGGAGAACGTCAATCGGGAAATGACCGAGCTTTTCGGAGAATAAAGGAGAACGAAATCATGGAAAACAAAAAGCTTTTGATCGGATATAACAATTTCGAGGGACACTGCCTTGCGGACCGCCCGGACTTCTTCGAGCCTGCGCGAAAATGCGGCGGCGTGGATTTCATCACCTGCCACGCAGACCAGGGCGTCGAATCCATCCCCGAGCAGCTTGAAAAGGCGAAGCTCACCGCGGCAAAGCTGAAGGAGCTCTGCGACGATTTCATCGTGAACTTCGAGGGCACCAATTTCGAGCGGGACGTCGTGACCGCCGAGGGGCACGACTGGGCAAACCGCGAGGACGGCACGCACCGGCTGAACATCCCCGACGGTTTCATAGACGCGATGAATAACGAGGGCACCCTCGCCGCCGTGATGTACGACGAATTCGAGCATACGATCATCAACCGCAATCTTTCCATTCGTATGGCGAAAAAGGGCGACATTCCCGTCTTCCCCGTGAACGGAGACGGCGATCTCGAGAAAGCGGCGGAAACGCTGGACGCGCAGTTGAGGGAATACGTCGCAGAGCTGAAGGCGAAGGGCGCGCCCGCCGTCGTAGGCGAGCACGTGTTCCCGGTGCTGTTCCACCGCTTCGCCTCCTGCGGGATCATCCCGAATTTCAAATCCCAGAAGGAATCCATCTCCAACGTGCAGTTCGCCATCGCCGCCGGCGCCGCGATGGAATACGGCACTCCCCTGTTCAACTGCGTGGACCTCTGGTACCGCATGACCTTCCCCGGACACAGCCCCGAAGAGATGTACAACAACCTCAAATTCGCATATTACGCGGGCGTGAACCGCGTCTACGTCGAGGCCTCGAGCGGCTTTTACAGCAAGAACGAGGCGGGCGAGGAGGAATTCAACCGCCACGGCGAGCTGTATACGCAGTTCGTCAGGGAATACCGCGGCAAAGAGCGCGCCTACGACGTGCAGGACTACCGCCCCGAGATCGGCGTGATCCGCATGGACGACACCTTCTGGGGACAGGGCAAGTGCTTCGGCTTCTGGCGCGGGATGCTGTTCGGCGACCCCGCGCTCAAAATCAAAAAGCCGTCGAAGGAATTCGTGCATGTAATGAATCTCATCACCCACGGCGCCACGGGCAACGGCGCCCTCGCCATGAGCAAGGTCGAGGTCCATTCCCTGCTGCCGCACATTTCCTTCGCGCCGATGAACGGCGCGGTCGTGTTCGACGAAAAGGTCGGCAAAGACAAGCTCGCGTCGCTGAAGCTCTGCTTCCTCTGCGGGCACAAGATCAGCGAAAAGACCTTCGAGGCGGTCAAAGAGCTTGTCCGGGAAAACGGTCTGACGGTCGTAACCACGCCGCGGCATCTGGACGCGGAGCTTTACGCGCGCGTCAATTCCGATTTCTGCGAGATCAGAGACGGTGAGGGCGTCTGGATCGTCGTAAGCGATTTCAGGACCTCGAAGCTCCGCACGCGCGTGCGCGGCTTCCTCGGAGCGGACGACGAGATCCGCCTGCCCTTCACGACCGGGACGGTTCGGCTGAAGATCGGGGATAAAGGGAACAGCGTTGAGGT
>JAFRTA010000066.1 GCA_017427315.1 Clostridia bacterium | reverse complement strand
CTGTGAAACGTTGGTGTAGATGTCATTCTGCGGCTTATCGACCGCGGTGCCCGCCTCAAACTGGGGTTTGATCAGACCGACGATCTCGAAAAGCGGTTCTTCCGCGCAGTCCGCCGACGCTTCCGTATTGAAATACAACGAGAAATTGCGCAGTGTCGCGGAGCCGAAGCGCTTGCGCATATCCATCGGCACTTCTATTTTGATGTTGCGGCTGTTCGCGCGTTTCCCGTCCGCAAGGCAGGCGCGGGCGAGGGCTTTGGTATATACCGCCACAAGGAATACGGTGATGGATGCGCCGCACGCCTTCGCGGCGGCTTTCAGCTCCGGGATCGGCAGATTGAAGACCGTCAGGCGCAGCGGGATCTCCGCCCTGCCGCCGTTATACTGGTAGGCTGCCGATTCGCTGCGGTTCTGCGTCACTCCGCCCAGCTCCCGGTGCACGCGGCGGAAGCTGTCCTCGGTGTCCGCGGCTTCGTATTCGCCGCCGTGGGCGAATACCGGGTGCGAGCGGTCGATCGTATCGCCGCCCAGAGCGAAATACTCCGCGAGGATATTGATAAACAGCACGTTCGCGCCTGCGCCGTCCGCAAGGGAATGAAAAACCTCCATGCCGAGACGGTTTCCCGCCCAGGTGATGCGGAATAAGGCGTGATCCTTGCTTGTCAGGTCGAAGGGCTCGCAGAGGTCCGTTTCGGGCACGATCTCGGGCAGCTTATCGGTGCGCTCCAGCACGTATTGTCTCCCCCGCTTCGCAAGCACGACGAAGAAGGACGGGAAGCGCGGCCGGACGATCTCCAGCGCTTTCCGGATGCGCGCGAGGTCGATCTGCTCATCCAGAAAGACCTCGGTTCGGAACTGCTGGTTCCAGTCGGCCGAGGCGATATAGGGGTAAATGATCCCCCCGCCGTCGAGGGGATAGTATTCACTGTTTGTTTTTTTCATTGCGGAAGCATTCCTTTTCATTGACGTAAAACGGTTTTCGCATTCTCCCGATCCTTCTCTTTTATAAATCGGGCCGGACGGCTCGGGTCAGGAGATCGTTCAGGCGTGCGATCTCGCGGTACTCCTCCGTTTTCTCAAGCAGATATGTTTTCAGCGCGTCGTTCTCGCAGAGGATGCGCGCGCTGCGGCGCACCGCGGCGTAAAACGAGGGCAGAAGCCGGCTATTCGCGATCGGGCAAAGCCGCCCGGCGCGCAGGTCGTTCACCGCCGTGATACGAAGGCCGTTTTCTGTTTCTTCTGCGAGCGGGAACAGCGGGAACATCATGCAGGCGTAAGGTCTGCATTTTCTCTCGCATTCGCCGCGGCAGACGAAGATCCCGTTCTTCTCCTCGCCGAAATCGAGCATCGGCGAAAGCGTTTCCTCGCCGGGCAGAAGCTCCATACCGACGTCCTCTCCGCCGCAGCAGCGCTTTCCGCAGAGCCGTCCGCAGTCCGTATTCAAAGGCGACGCGCGGGAAAGCAGCTCCTTCGCGCGCAGGATCACGTTCTCGCTCACAGCAGGTCCTCCAGCAGCTCGATCACGTGCGCGACCGCGCCCTCGTCGTTGGAGCGGACGATGAAATCCCCCGCCTCTTTTGCTTCCTCGCTGCCGTTCGCCGGGACGAATCCGTATTTCGCCGCCCGGAGCATATCGACGTCGTTGTAGCCGTCGCCCACGGCAAAGGTGCGCTCGCGCGGCACGCCGAGCGCATCCGCGAGGCGGTAAAGGCCGGAGCCCTTGTTGACGCCTTTTTTCAGCACCTCGACGAAACCGCCGCGCGTGGGTAAAAAGCCCGGATCGTCGCCGAAGGCTTTGAGAAAACGCTGCACCTCGGCGCTTTTCTCCCCCGCGTCGAGCATGATCTTCACAAACGGCCCGCTCGCGTACGACGCGTCCGGGATCTCGATAAAATGAAGAAACTGCGAGGTGAAATGGTGGTGCGTGTTGTCGCTCATGTGGATCGCGAAGATCTTCTCCGGCGCATACAGCTCGATGCTCATCTCCGGGAATTCCCGGCTCAGCGCGTCGACCAGCGGCAGCGCCTCGTCGCCCATCGCGGAGAGAAACGCGTATTCGTTTTTGACATAATCAAACGCGCCCGCGCCGTTACCGAGCAGCACGGGTGCGTTGATATACGCCGGATCGAAGGCGCGGAAGCCCTGGCGGATCCTGCCGGTGCACACCGTGAAGAACCCGCCCTCGGACATATAATATTGAATCGCGTCGATCACTGCCGCGGGGACCGTGCCGGTATCGTCGTACAGCGTGCCGTCGTAGTCGCT
>JAFRTA010000065.1 GCA_017427315.1 Clostridia bacterium | reverse complement strand
GCCTCGAACATCGCGTATTTTTTGCCGATGTTTGCGCTGCCGGCGGTGCCGACGCCGCCCTGCATCTCCGCCGCTTCGTCGGTGATGATATCGCCGTAAAGATTCGGCAGAATGAACACCTTGAAGTCGCGGCGGCGCTTTTCGTCGATCAGCTTCGCGGTCGTGATGTCGATATACCATTCGTCGGTGACGATTTCCGGATATTCTTCGCCGATTCTCTTGCAGATGCTGAGGAATTTGCCGTCCGTTGTTTTGATGACGTTCGCCTTGTTGATGATCGAAACGCGGTCTTTTTTGTTGTTGCGTGCGAACTCATAGGCGAGCCGGGCGATCCGCTCGGTGCCCTCGGTCGTGGTCACGACAAAATCCATCGCAAGCTCGTCGCTCACGTTCACGCCCTTGGAGCCGACGGCGTATGCGCCCTCGGTATTCTCGCGGAAAAAGGTCCAGTCGATTCCCTGCTCGGGGATCTTGACCGGCCGCACGTTCGCGAACAGGTCGAGCGCTTTGCGCATCGCAACGTTCGCGCTCTCGATGTTCGGCCTGCCGTCGCCCGCCTGCGGGGTCGTGGTCGGCCCCTTTAAAATCACGTCGCAGCTTTTCAGCTCTGCAAGCACGTCGTCGGGGATCGCTTTCATCTGCGCGACGCGGTTCTCGATCGTCAGGCCTTCGATGTCTTTGAAAACGATCCTGCCGCTTTCGACGTCTTCTTTCAGAATATACTTCAGCACGTTGGCGGATTCTTTCGTGATCACGGGGCCGATGCCGTCGCCGCCGCAAACGCCGATGACGATTTTATCGAGTTTGGTAAAATCCTTCGCCGCGCCCTGTTTTTTGATCGCCTCGGCGCGCGCCTGCTGTTCCTCCGCGAGGGCGCGGAACGCGGCGACCGCTTTTTCGATATCGTAACCCATTGTTATCATTTCCTTTCCTGTGATGATTATTTTTGCTGCGCGATATAATTGAGGCAGCCGCCCGCGGCGAGGATCGCTCTCTGCCGCGCCGAGAAATCGGTCGAAACCGCGTATTCGATTCCTTTTGTGACGTTCCGGACGACGGCGGTGTCCTTCCCTTCGATCGCTTCGCGGATATCGGTCAGCCGCAGCTCGTCGCCCTGTTCGATCGTGTCGTAATCGGCGGGATTTTTAAACTCAAGAGGCAGGATTCCGGAATTGATCAGATTCGCCTTGTGCATGCGCGAGAAGGATTTGACCAGTACCGCGCGGATTCCCAGATAAAGCGGCGCCAGCGCGGCGTGTTCGCGGGAGGAGCCCTGACCGTAGTTCTGTCCGCCGACGATGAAGCCGCCGCCGACCTCTTTGCAGCGCGTCGGGAAGCTTTCGTCGCAGACCGTGAAGCAGAAGTCGGAGATGCGCGGCACGTTGGAGCGGAAGGGCAGGATCTTCGCGCCCGCGGGCATGATGTGGTCCGTGGTGATGTTGTCGCCGACCTTGAGCACGACCGTTTTTTCGATCGTATCCTCGAGCGCGTGCCCCTTCGGCACTTCTTTGATGTTGGGGCCGTATTCCACCTCATGCTTTTTCGCTTCTTCGGGGGAGTAGGGCAGTTCGATCATGTTGTCGTTCACCGTGAACGAGTCGGGCATTGCGATCTGCGGCGCCTCGCCGAGATCGCGCGGGTCGGTCAGCACGCCCGTCAGCGCGGAAGCCGCGGCGGTTTCGGGGCTGACGAGGTAAACGCCCGCGTCGGCGGTGCCGGAACGGCCCTTGAAATTCCGGTTGAACGTGCGCAGCGAGATGCCTGCCGATTTCGGCGACTGCCCCATACCGATGCAGGGGCCGCAGGCGGATTCCAGAATGCGCGCGCCCGCGTCGATCATGCTCGCCAGCGCGCCGTCCGAGGCGATCATATTCAGCACCTGCTTCGAACCCGGCGCGATCGCGAGACTCACGTCCGGGTGGACGGTTTTTCCGTTCAGGATCGCGCCGACCTTGAGCATATCCATGAGCGACGAGTTCGTGCAGGAGCCGATGCAGCACTGGTCGACCTTCATGCCGGCGATATCGCGCACTTTTACGACCAGATCCGGCATGTGCGGCTGCGCGACCATCGGCTCGAGCGTATCGAGGTCGATCGTATATTCCTCGTCGTAAACGGCGTCGGGATCGGAGGCGAGCGGCGTCCAGTCCTTTTCTCTGCCCTGCGCCTTCAGAAACGCCCGTGTCGTTTCGTCCGAGGGGAAGATCGACGTCGTCGCGCCGAGCTCCGCGCCCATATTCGTGATCGTCGCGCGCTCTGGCACGGAGAGGGTCTTCACGCCCTCGCCGGCGTATTCCACGATCTTGCCTACGCCGCCCTTGACGGTCATGATGCGCAGCACCTCGAGAATGATATCCTTCGCCGCGACCCAGGGCTGCAGCTTTCCGGTCAGATTGATGCGTACCATCTTCGGCATCGGGATATAATACGTCCCGCCGCCCATGGCGACCGCGACGTCGAGTCCGCCCGCGCCGATGGCGAGCATGCCGATGCCGCCGCCGGTCGGCGTATGGCTGTCGGAGCCGATCAGGGTCTTGCCCGGCACGCCGAAGCGCTCCAGATGCACCTGATGGCAGATGCCGTTGCCGGGACGGGAGAACCGCACGCCGCGTTTGCGCGCGCAGGTCTGGATAAAGCGGTGGTCGTCGGCGTTCTCAAAACCGCTCTGCAGCGTATTGTGGTCGATATACGCGACGGAGAGCTCGGTCTTTACCCGCTCGATGCCCATTGCCTCAAACTGTAAATAAGCCATCGTGCCCGTGGCGTCCTGCGTGAGCGTCTGGTCGATGCGCAGGCCGATCTCGCCGCCGGGCGTCATATCGCCCTCAAGCAGATGCGCTTTGATGATTTTTTGTGCGATCGTCAGTCCCATGGATCATCCCTCTTTGTCTCATACAATATGAAATAGATACATCATAAATTGTATTCTGAGCGCGTTTTTTTGTCAATATCAATATTGGAAAAATTTTGACGATTATTTATTTTTTTCTTATAAGCATCTTGCAATAAATAGGAATTTAATATATAATCTACAATAAGTTATCATGTGATTTTGCGGTCTTTTTCGGTATATGCGGCGCATCGCGGGAGAGAATAACTGCGTAACGACGAATGAAAGAAGGCTGCCGCATGAAGATGATCCGTTCCGTTTCGGATTTTACGATCCCGGACCCCGCGCCGTCCCCGTCCGATCCGGCTGACGACGCCGGCGACGGCGCGCCGGACGACCCTTTCTCGGACGGGTCGATCACCGTGCGCAGGCAGGGGAAGCTGATCCACTGTCTGACCGTGATCGGGCAGATCGAAGGGCATACCGTGCTGCCCGAGAACGTCAAAACAACGAAATACGAGCATATGATCCCGCGGATCGTCGCGGTGGAGCAAAGCGAACAGGTCGACGGGCTGCTGCTGATCCTCAATACGGTCGGCGGCGATGTGGAGGCCGGGCTTGCGATCGCGGAGCTGATCGCCGGGATGCGAAAGCCTGCGGTCTCGCTGGTGCTCGGCGGCGGGCATTCCATCGGCATTCCCCTTGCCGCGGCGGCGGATTTCTCGTTTATGGCGCCGAGCGCGACGATGACCGTCCACCCCGTCCGCATGAGCGGTACGGTGCTCGGCGTGCCGCAGACGATGGAGTATTTCGAGGCGGTGCAGGCGCGTATTACGGGATTCATCGCCGCGCATTCGCGCATGAGCGCCCGCAGGTTCCGGGAGCTGATGCACGCGAACGGGAACCTGTTCCCGGACGCGGGCACGGTGCTGACCTGCGAGGCGGCGGTCGGCGAGGGGCTGATTGACGCGAGGGGCGGCGTCGCCGACGCGCTTGAAAAGCTCACGGAGCTGATCGGATGAACAACGGAGGAAGAAAATGACTTATCTGAAAGCGATCATTCTCGGCATCGTGCAGGGACTGACCGAATTTCTGCCCGTGTCGAGCAGCGGTCATCTGTCCGTCGCGCAGTTTATCATGGGCAATACCGGCGAGGACGTCATGCTGCTGAACGTGCTTCTTCATCTCGGCACGCTGCTTGCGGTTTTTATCTGCTTCGGCGGTCAGATCCTCGAACTGTGCCGCGAGGCGGTTCGGTTCATCGTCGATATCGTCCGGGGCCGTTACCGCCTCGCTTACATAAAAGAGGATTACAAAGAGCTGGAGCCGAACCGGAAAATGCTGCTGTTTTTCGTCGTCTCCTGCGTTCCGCTCCTGTTCCTGATCCTTCCCGTCGGCGGCGGGGACCGCGTGATGGACGTGCTTTCGGTTTTCTCGACCGACGACAATATCGTCGTCGAGGGCGTCTGCTTTATTCTGACGGGGCTTCTGCTGATTTACGGCGCGCGGCGCAGCGAAAGGATCAAAAGAAAACGCCGCATGGATTTTCTCTCGGCGTTTTTTGTCGGCTGCGCGCAGATGCTTGCCGCGGCGTTTCCCGGCATATCGCGCTCGGGCGCGACAATCTCCGTCGGCCTTGCGGACGGCGTGTCCGCGGACTACATGATCAACTATACGTTTATACTCGGCATCCCGGCGATCGTCGCCGCGAATATTTCCGAGCTGAAAAGCGTGAGCTTTACGGGCTCTTCGCTCACCGGCGGGCATATCGCCGTCGGGATCCTGACCGCGGCGGCGGTCGGCGTCGGGGCGATTGTGCTGCTCAAGTGGCTGATGAAAAAAAAGCTGTTCCGGTATTTCGGATATTATTGCATCGCGGTCGGCGCGTTCTGCTTCGGCACGAACGCGATTTCGGCGCTGATGATGCGTTTCGGGGTATAAGAAAAAATGGCGAAAACAAAAAAGCGGACTGCCGCGAAAAAAAGCGCGGCAAAAAAAACGGCGGCGAAAAAGCCGACGAAAAAAGAGCTCGAGCAGCAGGAGCACGCGCTGCTTGAGCGGCTTGCGCACAGGCGGCAGGTCGCCGCGGTTGCGCTGGTCTTTGTCGGCGTACTGCTTGAGATTCTGGCCCTGGTCGAGGGCGGAACGGATACCGTATACAGCAGTATCCACGGTTTTTATCTCGGCGTGTGGGGGATTTCCGCCTATACGTTCCCGATTATCCTGCTCGTGTTCGCGTTTCTCCTTTCCCGGGGGAAGGAGACGGACCGACCGTACTTTTTCCTTTTGTGGAGCTGCGTCCTCTCGCTGTTTATCGTCTCGATCGTGCACGTTCTTCGCTGCAGTAATCTGGATTCGCTCGATTTCGGCAGCCAGATATCGGAGGAGTATTATCACCGCGAGACCTTCGGCGGCGTATTCGGCGCCGTGCTCGGAGGGCTTGTATATCTGATCTGCGGGAAAAAGGCGCTCAGCGCCGTTCTGCTGGTCGTGCTTTCGCTGCTGATCGTTTTCCTGCTGTCGCACGCACGGGTGGACGACGTGTTCCGCAGACTTGCCCGTCCCGTGGAGCGCGTCGGCGGCGAGACGGTGCGGCGGCTGCGCGCGGAGCGCGAAGCCAGGGCCGAACGCGCCGCAGAAGGGAACGAAACCGCGCCGCT
>JAFRTA010000010.1 GCA_017427315.1 Clostridia bacterium | reverse complement strand
GCCTCGCGCGAGACCTCGTCCTCGATGCCCTCGAGGTTGATGTCGTCCGCATAGGGAACGTAGCCGATGGGCGTCTCTTTCGCGTCGATCTTGCCCTCGCAGCGTTTGAGGATCCACTCAAGCACACGCAGGTTGTCGCCGAAGCCGGGCCAGATGAACTTGCCGTCGTCGGTCTTGCGGAACCAGTTGACGTTGAAGATCTTGGGAGCCTTTTCGGGATCGAGGGTCTTGCCGATATCGATCCAGTGCTGCCAGTAGTCGCCCATGTTGTAGCCGCAGAAGGGCAGCATCGCCATGGGATCGCGGCGCAGCTCGCCGACCTTGCCGACCGCCGCGGCGGTCTTCTCGGACGCCATGATGGAGCCGACGAATACGCCGTTGTTCCAGTCCTTCGACTGATAGACCAACGGAGCGAGCTTCGCGCGTCTGCCGCCGAATACGAAAGCGGAGATCGGCACGCCGTTCGGATTCTCGAATTCGGAGCTCAGGCACGGGCAGTTCTCTGCGGGAGCGGTAAAGCGGCTGTTGGGATTCGCGCCGACCTCGGTCGAGGTCTTGCCGTTCCAGTCGTTGCCGAGCCAGTCGAGGCCGTTCTCGGGCGGGTTCTTGTCAAGACCTTCCCACCACACGGTCATGTTGTCTTTGTTCAGCGCGACGTTGGTGAAGATCGCGCCTCTCTTGGTGGAAGCAAGCGCGTTGGGGTTGGATTTCACGTTTGTTCCGGGAGCGACGCCGAAGAAGCCGTTCTCGGGGTTGATCGCGTAAAGCCTGCCGTCGGGCCCCTTGCGGATCCAGGCGATGTCGTCGCCGACCGTCCAGACCTTATATCCCTTATCGGCATAGTATTTGGGCGGGATCATCATGGCGAGGTTGGTCTTGCCGCAGGCGGACGGGAACGCGGCGCAGATGTATTTGATGTCGCCGTTCGGGAACTCGACGCCGAGGATAAGCATATGCTCGGCCTGCCATCCTTCCTTCCAGCCCTGATAGGAGGCGATGCGCAGCGCGAAGCACTTTTTGCCGAGCAGCACGTTGCCGCCGTAACCGGAGTTGACGGAGATGATGGTGTTATCCTGCGGGAACTGGACGATCCAGCGCTTCTCTGCGTCGATCTGGCACTTCGCGTGAAGGCCGCGCACCCAATCGTCGCTGTCGCCGAGGCAGTCGAGAACCTTCTGCCCGACGCGGGTCATGATGCACATGTTCAGCACGACGTAAATGGAGTCGGTGACTTCGATGCCGATCTTCGAAAAGGGAGACCCGACGGGACCCATCGAATAGGGAAGCACGTACATGGTCCTGCCCTTGTAGCTGTCGCGGGCGATATCATAGAGCATTTTATAGCACTCGTCTGGGTCCATCCAGTGATTGGTGGGACCGGCTTCCTCTTCGGTGGGGGTGCAGATGAGGGTTCTCGCCTCGACGCGGGCGACGTCGTTCGCCTTTGTTCTGTGCAGATAGCAGTCCGGCAGAAGCTCGGGGTTGAGCTTCGTCATTTCGCCGGTCGAGCACGCCTCCGCGCGCAGAGCCTCGATCTGCTCGAGCGAGCCGTCGATCCAGACGATGCGGGCGGGCTTGACAAGGTCGATCTGCCTGTCGAGCCACGCAAGAACGGATTTGTTGGAAGTAAGCGCATTGTTTTCCATGTTTTCACAACTCCTTTATTTCAGTAAAACAAAACGAAAAACTCCGTTTCTATTGTTTCCCGTTCAATAATACTAAATTTATATAAAAAAGTCAACACCGGTCTATACCTAAAGTTGCAAGGGCGTTCAGCGATAAATTGGCGATATTGCCCGCCCGCAGCTCATAGTATCCCTGTGAGGCGATCATCGCCGCGTTGTCGCCGCAGAGATTAAGCGCGGGAAGAAACAGTTCAATCCTTTTTTCGGCGCAGCGGCGTTTCAGTTCGCGGCGCAGGACCGAATTCGCCGACACACCGCCGGCGACCGCGAGCTTTTCCGCTCCGGTCTGTTTGCAGGCGGCAAGCGTGTTGTCAATGAGGAAATCCGTCACCGCCTTGATATACGACGCGCCGACGTCGGGAACCGAAAGGGACTCCCCTTTCTGCCGCGCCGTATGCAGCAGATTGACGACGGACGTCTTCAGACCGGAAAAACTGAAATCGAGCGGCGCGCCGTCCACATGAGGACGGGGAAAATGATAAGCGAGGGCGTTTCCGTCTTTCGCCGCGATATCGAGATTCGCGCCGCCGGGATAGTCGAGACCCATCGCGCGCGCCGCCTTGTCGAGCGCTTCGCCCGCCGCGTCGTCCCGCGTCCTGCCGATGATCTCGTATGACGTATAGTCTTTCACCATCACGATATGGCTGTGGCCGCCCGAGACGATCAGCGCAAGAAAGGGCGGCTCAAGCCCGGGAGAAGACAGATAATTCGACGCGACGTGTCCCCGCAGGTGGTGCACGGGGATCAGCGGCAGATCAGCGGCGTAAGACAGCCCTTTCGCGAAATTCACGCCGACCAGCAGCGAACCGATCAGGCCGGGGGCGAACGTCACCGCAATACCGGCGAGATCGTCGTAATCCACCGCCGCCTTGCGCATCGCGGAGCGCGTGACCTCCGCGATATGCTCCGCGTGCCTGCGCGAGGCGATCTCCGGCACGACGCCGCCGAACCTGATATGCTCGTGTATCTGCGAGGATACGACGGAAGAGACGAGCACGCGCCCGTCTTCCACGACCGCGGCGGCGGTATCGTCGCAGGAGCTTTCAATTCCGAGTATTTTCAATGCAAATCACCGAATTATCGTTATTTTACCATTTCAGGCGTTTCGTCATCACGATCGCGTCCTCGGTCGGCATGGAATAAAGATCGGGGCGTTTGCCGACCTCGCGGAAGCCGCAGCGCTCATACAGCCGCCTGCCCGCCAGATTGCTCTTGCGCACCTCAAGGGAAATAAACTCCGCATTCTCCTCGATACAGACGGTAATCAGCTTATTGAGAAGCACGGTGCCGATTCCGGTGCCGGCACGCGAGGGCAGCACCGCCACGTCGCCGAGATATACCTCGCCCGCGTTGTTGTTTGCACCGACGTAGCCGACGACCTCCCCTTTCGAGTCCACCGCGGTGAAAAAGCGCGCGCCCGGCACTTCGAGTTCGTCGATCAGCATCTGCTCGGTCCACGGCTTTTTGAAGCAGGCTTTTTCGATCTCGGCGATGCGCGGGATATGGTTCCGCTCCATCGGAACGGCGCGCACCTCGACGCGGCGCTGATAAAGATCCGTGATGCAGTTCTCTATCTCGTAAGCAAGACGGTCGTAGGTTTTATCGCTGCCGAAGCCCGGCTCGGCGACGCCGCCGCGCAGACAGAACAGCCGCGAAGACTCCGCCGCATAGGTCAGGGAAGAAACGATCCCCTCGGTCGGACAGATAATAAAATTCGCATCTTCGAGCATCTCGTCCGTCAGTGCGACTGCACGGTAACCGCCGGCGGAAAGACCGCGGCGTTCCAGCGCTGCGGCAACTGCGGGCATCGGCGCTTCGCCGCCCGTTTTCACTTTCATGCCGGCGTGCGACACCTCGACGTCCGTTACGCCGAACCGGTCGAGCACATCGCGGAACATGACCGTGCACATCGGCCCGCGGCAGACGTCGGCGGCGGTCACAAATAAGAATTTCAGCATGGCTGTCTCCTTTTCTCTTTCTTCTCTCTT
>JAFRTA010000064.1 GCA_017427315.1 Clostridia bacterium | reverse complement strand
TATCATATAAGCCTCACCGGAAGACTCTGCTTATACTGTTCTTAAAGTGTTTTATGATGTTTCAATAAATTGAGCGTAGGGCATAAATCAAGAAGCAGAGCGTATTGTTACGTTCTCTTCTCCCTTCTCCCTCATCCCTTCTCCCTTGCGGGCGACAGCCCGATAAACCCGAATTTGCCGGGACGCAGAGCGCCCCGACAAATCGGTTCCTGAAAGTAAATCTGTAAGCCGAGTTCTGTCATTGAAGGCAGTCATCTATCTTTGCTTTCCGTTGCCGGAAAGCTCCGGCGCACCGCGCCGTGCCACCCGTCGGAGTTAACGTCGAGCAAACGACTCCTGTCGGTGTTGCTTCGGATAGGGTTTACAGGACTGCGGGGTCACCCGTGCAGCCGGTGAGCTCTTACCTCGCCTTTCCACCCTTACCCCGCGAACGGGGCGGTATATCTCTGTTGCACTCTCCCTGAGGTCACCCTCGGCGGCCGTTAGCCGTTATCCTGCTCTGCGAAGCTCGGACTTTCCTCACGGTATCATACCGCGCGACTGCCCGATTTACTTTCGGTTATATTTTACTATGAAATCGGAATAAAGTCAAGAAAATACTGATCTGCCGGCTGCCGGGCAGTCCGCAGATCAGTTTTCAGGCAACGGAATCAGTCCAGGATTTTCCGCACCACAGGCGCGAGGCTTTCGTCGCTGACCAGTTCAATCAGGCCGTTGTCGCAGGCGGCGGCGAATTTGTGATCGATCGGGATACGCGCGGTGCAGTCGATCCCGTACTGCGCGGCGATCTCCTCGAGTCGGCTCTCGCCGTAGATATAATGGATCCCGCCGCAGTCCGGGCATTTGAAATAGGACATATTCTCAACGACCGCGAGCACGGGGATCTTCATAAGCCCCGCCATTCTGACCGCCTTTTCGACGATCATGGAAACGAGCTCCTGCGGGCTCGTCACGATCACGATGCCGTCCACCGGCAGCGACTGGAACACCGTCAGCGGCACGTCGCCGGTCCCGGGCGGCATGTCGATGAACATGACGTCCTCGTCCTTCCAGACCGCGTCGGTCCAGAACTGTTTGACCGCGCCCGCGATCAGCGCGCCCCGCCACACGACGGGGTCGTTTTCGTTTTCAAGCATCAGATTCAGGGATACGATATCGATCCCGGTCTTACTTTGAGCCGGGAAAAAGCCGATATCGCTGCCCATGATCTTTTCATGCACGCCGAACGCCTGCGGGATCGAGGGACCGGTGATATCAGCGTCGAGGATCGCGGTCTTTTTCCCCTCTCTCTGCGCCTGTACGGCAAGCAGGCTCGTAACGAGGGATTTGCCCACGCCGCCCTTTCCGCTGACGACGGCGATGACTTTTTTGACGGAGCTGACCTCGTTCAGCTTCTCTTTTTCGATTCCTCCCTGACGGCTCGCGCAGTTTTGGGAACAGTTTGAACAATCGTGATCGCAGGTGCTCATTTGATTTTATCCTCCGTGGTGGTTGGGTTTATATATTCTGATTTGTCCGGCAGCTTCGCGCCCGTCAAATCAGAATTTCGGATATCGGGTATCGGATCTCGTGGATCGTGCTTGTGAATTTTATTGTTCGTTTCTATTGTATTCACAGCGTTAAGTCTTTGATTTGAGCCGCGGTTTCGGCACGATATCCGATCCCCGATCCCCGATATCCGCGGAGGGCGTCAGCCCGACAAATCAGTATTTATCCGCAAACAGCGTGCACCCCATCGCCCGATACTGCTCGATCTTTTCGCGCAGCAGGTCGGGGGTGACGCGGAAATGCGCGGCAAGGCAGTCGATGCACTGATATTCCGCCGCGGCGCGGTTGACGAGCTTTTTCGTCAGGCCGATCTCGTCGCCGGTGACTTCCCTGCCGCAGGTTTTACACTTCGCCATTTACGCGTCGATCAATTTCGCGCGGTAGACGACGCTGCAATGCGCGTCGAGGCTGCCGCTGACGGTATTGTTGACCGGGCGGATCTTCTCTCCGATCCAGCAGTCGGTCAGCTCCAGCGACTTGCCGCAACCGACGTACAGCGCGAGGTCGTCCAGCATAAAGCCGAAGCCGCGGCGGTCATCGGTCAGGTTGAATACCGCGATGGCGATATCGCCGTTGTCAAGCAGCTTCGCCATGACGGGCATATCCAGCTCGTAATCCGCAAGAAGAGGATCGTCGACGCCTCTCTGCGCGCGGTAATTCCTGCGCTGCGTCAGGAAAAACGGCTGCGAATAGTTGCCGTCCTGATTGATGCCGATGAGCATCTCATTCTTGAGCGTTTTCAGGTTCTCGTCGTCTATTCTGCGAAGGTCGCAGCCGATGATCAGCGGGGACCCCAGAAACGCCCAGGACGCGAAATGCGTTCTGTATTCGTCGTCGGTACAGCCGGAGACGGCCACGTTGCCCTTGCCCTTCATGCCGACGATGAGCATATCCATATCGTTGAAGCAGCCCTTGCCGTTGTACTCGAGGACCTGAAGCTGCGAGCGCAGCAGGTCGCGCATCGATACCCACGAATCGTTGATGTCGCCGGTGGAGCGGAAGGTATGCGCGCCTGTCTCCTTGATCCACGTTTTGGTATTGTCCGCGCCCCAGGAGCAGGCGGCGAGCACGATGTCTCTGCCGCTGTTGGCGAGCGCCAGCGCCATTCTTTTATACGAAACGTCGCCCGCTACGTAACGCGGATGATAGCAGTAGTCGTATTTGAGGTAGTCGACACCCCATGCCGCGAAGCACTTCGCGTCGATGAACTCGTTGTTCAGCGAGCCGGGATAGCGCGCGCAGGTCATGGTGCCCGCGCAGGAATACATACCGAATTTCAGCCCCTTGGAATGAACGTAGTCTGCGACGTATTTCATTCCGTGGGGAAATTTCGCGGGGTCGGGAACGATCTCGCCCTTTTCATTGCGCTCCCGCAGACTCCAGCAGTCGTCGATGATGACGTATTCGTAGCCGCAGTCTTTGAGGCCGCTATCGGCGATATAATCCGCGGTCTGCATCACGACTTCTTCGTTGATGTTTTCACCGAACGTGTTCCAGGAATTCCAGCCCATGGGCGGTCTGTTCACTACCATATCTTACACTCCGTTATTATATTATTGTACACGCGGCACGCCGGACGCATACAATATGAATTTATCATAACGCCCGCAAAAAGTCAACGGATATTTGCAAAACCGACCCGGCAGGGCGTTTGCAAAACCGACCCGGCAGGCGCTTGACACATATTTGCCGAAATGGTATACTGCCATTACGAAATGAGGGAAATCACATGCCGTTTTTCATTGAACGAAACGATATCACAAGGAAAGAATGCGACGCGATCGTCAACGCGGCGAACAGCTCCCTGCTGGGCGGGGGCGGCGTGGACGGCGCGATCCACCGCGCCGCGGGTCCGGAGCTGCTGGCGGAATGCCGGACGCTCGGCGGCTGCAAAACGGGCGAGGCAAAGCTCACAAAGGGCTACGGCCTGCCCGCAAAATACGTGATCCATACCGTCGGCCCCGTATGGCAGGGCGGCGGATACGAAGAAAAAGAGCTGCTGGAAAGCTGCTACCGCAATTCCCTTGCGCTCGCAAAGGAATACGGCTGCGAAAGCGTGGCGTTCCCGCTGATCTCTTCGGGCGTTTACGGTTATCCGAAGGCGGAGGCGTTCCGCGTCGCGTCGGATACGATCCGCGCCTTCCTGCGGGAAAACGATATGACCGTGACGCTGGTGGTCTATGACCGCGTCAGCTTTGAGGTCGGTAAGGACTTTTCCGGGCGCGTCAGGGAATACGTCGACCAGACGTATGTCGATACGCATTTCATCGCCCGCGGCAGCATTCTGCACGGGGTGCCGAACGGGTCGGAAAACGCGGCGCGGAAAAAACCGTTTCGCCCGCAGCCCGTTTTGCGCAGGCCGAAAAAAACCGGTTCCGCAGAAGAGAAAACCGTCCCTGCCGAAACAATGCTCGAGCAGTTCGAGCAAACCGCGTTTCCGCCTGCGGCTGCCGCAGCGCCGTCGCTCGACGCTGCGCTGCAAAGTCTTGACGAGAGCTTCTCCGAAATGCTGCTGCGCAAGATCGACGAGAAGGGCATGACCGACGCGCAGTGCTACAAGCGGGCGAACATCGACCGTAAGCTGTTCTCGAAGATCCGCAGCGACCCGCACTATCGTCCGAGCAAGGCGACGGCGCTCGCTTTTGCGGTCGCGCTGGAGCTGCCGCCCGAAGAAACGCGGGAGCTCCTGATGAAAGCGGGCTTTGCGATCTCTCACAGCAGTAAATTCGACGTGATCGTGGAATTCTTTATCCTGAACGGCGTCTACGACGTTTTCACCATCAACGAAACGCTTTTCGCATTCGATCAGCCGCTGCTTGGTAAATTCTGATTTAACGGCGAAGCCGTTAAGTCAGAATTTATCCCAACAAAAAAGACCGGAAGCGCACTTCCGGTCTTTTCTGCGTCGTCATCATTCGTCGATGAACGCGTCGCCGTTAAGATACTTGGACAAATCGCCGATGTGGCTTAAAAGCTTCGCAATATCCTTGATGATATAGGTGATGCGGTTGACCAGCACGTTGAAGCTGTTTTCCCGCACGACGGCAAGATCCGCCTTGTTGGTCGGAACGTAGGTCGATCCCGTCTCGTAACTGAAAATCGCGTACGCGGAAGCATGGTCGGAAAGGCTCTCGCCGCTTTCGGCGTCGCGATACCATTCATATAAAAAGGTTTCGGGGCGAAGCGTCACGCCGCCGCCGTCTTTATACAGATATTTTTCAACGGAATCCCACACGCCCCAGTATTCCGCGCCGTAAAGCGCAGCAGCGTCGGAGAAATCGTGATAATCGCCGCCGTTGAACAGCTCCGTCCATGCGTCTTTGAAACCCGCGCCTTCTATCAGGATCTCGGTAAACCCGTCGTCGTCGGAATGATGACCGCTGATATTGAAGTCGCCGGTGACGATCACGGGTCTGCCGTGGTCGTTCGCGTCGATCAGTTCGGCAAGCTGACGGAAGTTGTCGCGTCTGGCCTCTTTCGAGCCCGCGTCGCCGTAAGCGTCCGCATGAAGGTCATAGAAATCGACGAACACGCCGTCGCCGACGTCGATCACTGCGTAAAGGATGCCCTTCGGGGTCATCTCGTCCGCGCCGTCGTCGATCACACCGTACGCCTTCTGCCAGGTGATTCGTTTCTCGTTATAGATCGGCGTATGGGCGTAGATATTCATGCCGTCGCCGCCGGGAACCCCGCCGGTATGGTTGGTCTTGAAACGGTATCCGGTCAGTTCGGCAACGAGGGAATCGTGATAACCGAAGTCCTCCTGCGTGAGAATAATATCGGCGTTTTTCTCATTGAGCTGTTTGCCGATCTGCGCCTGATTCGCCGCAACGTCGGTCTTGCTTTTGCCGATCAACGCCTGCCAGTCGGGCAGCCCCGCGACGTTATACGACACCAGGGAAAAGGTTTTTGCGCCCTCTGCCGCCGAAGCGCCGATCACGCAGACGGAAAGAATCATCAGCGCGGAAAGTGCAATCGCGGTCATGCGTCTGAACGTTTTCATAAAAAGACTCCTTTATGCATAAATTTGCGAATAAATTATAGCACTGCGGAGCGTTTTCTGTCAATATTTATGAAAAAAGTTTATACAGTCGTCAATTCCCTTTCACAATTTGACGGGAAATACTGATTTGTTCGCTGCTTCGCAGCGACAATTCAGAATTTGAACCGTCACGCTTTCAGCAGCTCGAGGATCTCGCCGCAGTCGCGGTAGACGGCCTCGGGCTTGTCGGGCGAGGCGGCAAGGATCTCCGGCGTCGTTTCGCCGCTCATGACGAGCGCGGTGCGGGTTCCCGCGTTCAGCCCGCTTTTGATATCCGTATAAATGCGGTCGCCGATGACGATCGTCTCCTCCGGCGCATACCCCCAGGTCTCCATGGCGAGCTGCGGCATCAGCGGCGCGGGTTTGCCGATGAATTTCGGGCGGCGGCCGGTGGAATTATAGAGCATTTCGCTCACAGAGCCGCAGTCGGGCACCGAGCCGAATTCCGTCGGGCAGACAAGGTCGGGATTCGTTGCGATATAGGGAATTTCTTTAGTCAGAAGAATACGACTCAGGTCTTCAAGCTTCTGGAATGTCAGCTCCGTATCGAAGCCGGTCACGACGCAGTTCACATCCTCGGAATAAACGTCGGTGACACGGAAGCCCCGCGCCCGCAGCGCGTCCTTGAGGGATCTCGTGCCCTGCACGTACATGAAGCGGTCTTTATAATGCTTTTCGAGATAATAAGCGGTCGCCATTGACGAATTGATGAAATCGCTCTCCTGCGCCGGGATGCCGAGCCGCGCAAGCTTTTTCACGTAATCGGCGACGCTTTTGGAAGAATTGTTCGTCATGAAAAGATACTTTTTCCCGCGCTCTTTCAAAAGCGTGAGCAGCGGAATGGTAAAGGGAAACAGACGGTCGCCGAGATACAGCGTCCCGTCCATATCGAGCAACCAGAGATTGATTTTTTTCAGGTCGAGCATAGTGAGTTCCTCATCAAATTCTGATTTGTCGATTGGTTGCTGGTTGATAGTTGCTGGTTGCTCGCTTATGAATCCGGCATTGAAAGCAACGGAAGAGACAACAATATTTTCGTTAAATATTAACCAAAGATATATTCAGTTTAGCTTAATTATAATATTTTATATCGTTTTGGGTTAATCTAATGTTGTCCGTTTTGCGATTATGTGACCGACCACGACTTTCCCGCTATCGGTTTACAGCCAGCAACGAGCAACCAGCAACGAGCAACTATACAACGACAAATCAGAATTTGAACATAAAAACCGCCGCCCCGATCGGGACGGCGGTTTTTGATCGGTAAACTCCAAGGATCACTTCGCCCATGGTGCCCGCGGGGGCGAGGACGGCGTTGGATTCGTCGGTGTCGATGTGCATCGCGAGAGCGTATTTCTCGCTGACGCGCACGATCACGTCGCCGAAGATCAGGCTTCTTTCGGGGGAGTCGATCTTCACGGAGACGATCTGCTTGTCCTCCACGCCGAACTCCGCGGCGTCGGCGGGAGTCATATGGATGTGACGCTTCGCCACGATCACGCCGTGGTCGATCTCGATCTCGCCGGCGGGACCGACGATCTTGCAGCCGCCGGTGCCCTCAAGGTCGCCGGATTCGCGTACGGGCGCTTTTACGCCGATGGAACGCGCGTCGGTCGCCGAAAGCTCGACCTGCGTCTCGGGACGGATGGGACCGAGGATCGAGACCGCCGGGAAGCTGCCCTTTTCGCCGATGACCTGCACGCGCTCGTTGGTGGCGAACTGGCCGGGCTGGGAGAGCGCTTTCTTGAAGGACAGCTCAAAGCCCTTGCCGAACAGCGTGTCGAGCGCCTCCCGCGATACGTGAACGTGACGGGCGGAAACTTCAACCAATACTTCTTTTGCCATAATACGATTCCTCCATAGCAATTTTATACGAATATTCTACACCCATTCGCCGAAAAATGCAAGGGTTTTGCTATTGATGAAAAGGAAAATATATTGTAAAATAAATACTGATTTGTCGTTGTATAGTTGCTCGTTGCTGGTTGCTCGTTGCTGGCTGTAAACCGATAGCGGGAGAGTCGTGGTCGGTCACATAATCGCAAAACGGACAACATTAGATTAACCCTAAACGATATAAAATATTATAATTAAGCTAAACTGAATATATCTTTGGTTAATATTTAACGAAAATATTGTTGTCTCTTCCGTTGCTTTCAATGCCGGATTCATAAG
>JAFRTA010000063.1 GCA_017427315.1 Clostridia bacterium | reverse complement strand
TCCGTCCCGGCGGGGACGGGATGCGCGTCAGAGACGAGCGGATCGCTCTGGATCTGGGCGTGCTCGGGCAGGAGACGACGGGCGCGGCGGGCCTTTCGTTCGCGATGCGCTCCGTCGGCGCGCTGGCGGAATACTGCGAGCTGGTGAAGAAATACGCGAAAAAGGGCTGCAAGGTCTTTAATTTCACCAACCCCGCGGGTGTTGTCTCGCAGACGCTGCGTGATATGGGATACGATTTCACCTACGGCATCTGCGACGCGCCGAGCGGGATGCTGCGCTCCTTCGAGAAGCTCTACGGCGCGCCGGAGGGCAGTGCGAAGGGCGAACTTTACGGTCTGAACCATCTTTCGTATTTCAAATCCGTCGAGATCGGCGGCAGAGACGTGCTGCCGGAGCTGATCGAGAACGACCGCGCCTATACCGAAACGGATCTGCGTTATTTCGAAAAGTCCCTGCTGCGGGAGCGCGGCGCGATCCTCAACGAATATCTTTATTATTTCTACTATCGGGAAAAGGCTGTGGCGAATATCCTCGCCGCGCCGCAGACCCGGGGCGAGCAGATCGCCGAGATCAATCGGAAAATGACCGCGGAGCTTGAGAAGATCGACGTGGAGAAGGATTTTGACAAAGCGTTTGAGATCTTCGAATACTGGTACGGCGTGCGGGAAAACAATTACATGGCGGCGGAATCCGGCGTGAAGCGCAAAAATCAGTGGCGTTTCGATATTTACGCGCCGGACGACGGCGGCTACGCGGGCGTGGCGCTGAAGTTTATGGAAATCGTGCAGAGCGGAGGGACGGATCAGATGATCCTCTGCGTGCCGAACAACGGGGCGATCGAAGGCCTGCGGGACGACGACGTGGCGGAGATCACCTGCGATATCGTCGGCGGCGAGGCGGTCCCGCACCGCTTCGGCGCGGTAGATGAGCAGAACCTTGAACTGATCCGCCGGGTGAAGATCTACGAACGGCTTGCGAGCGAGGCGATCCGCACGAAGTCCCGCACCAGAGCGGTCGAGGCGCTGACGCTGCACCCGCTGGTCGCGAGCTATTCTCTCGCGACGCAGCTCGTCGACGCGTACCTCGAGCATAACAAAGCGTATACGGGGGACTGGAAATGAGCTTTATCGCAGGCGCGGCGTCCGCGAACGTGGACCTGCTGTATCAGAATATGCCGCGGCTTCCCGCGCCCGGCGAAGAGAGCTATACGGAGGAATTTTCCCTGCAGCTCGGCGGAGGGCTCCCCGCGACGCTGATCAATTTAGGACGCCTCGGCGTGCCCGCGAGGATCGCCACGGAGCTGGGCGACGACTTGTTTTCCCGTTTCGCCGCGGAGGAATTCGAAAAGAACGGCGTCTCGCCGCTGAATCTGTATCACGGCGAAAAGATCCCGGTGAATATCACGAGCGCGGTCATTTTGAAGGACGACCGCAGCTTCATCAGTTACGGCAAGGGCGACATGGAGTCGGACGACGCGGCGCGCGAGGCTTTTTACGAAATGGCGCGCGGTGCGAAGATCTGCCTGATGAATTCCGCCGCTTTTACCGACGTTTACCGCCGTCTGAAAGCCGAAGGCGCGGTCATGGTCCTAGATATGGGCTGGGACGACGGGCTGACCTTTGAGAAATACGGCGCGCTTCTCGAGATCGCCGATTATTATACGCCGAACCGCAAGGAGGCGATGAAGCTCACGGGCTGCGGAGATCCCTTCGACGCGGCGCGGGCGCTGAAAAAGCACTTCCGCAAGGTCGTCGTCAAGGTCGATAAAGACGGCTGCATCGGCATCGACGGAGACGAAGAATTCTTGGTCGGGAGTGTCGATATGTTCCGTAATGTTGACAGCACCGGCGCGGGGGACGCGTTCCTCGCGGGGTTCTGCTACGGACTGTATCACGATTACCCCCTGCTGGACTGCATCGAATTCGGCAACATCACCGGGGGCAAGGCGGTTACGAAAGTCGGCGCGCTCTCGGGCTTTGTGACGGAACCGGAGCTGCTCGATATCAGGGCGCGGTACTACGGCGCGGAAGGAAACACATAATGTCAAAGGGGCATTTCGACGGCTCGATGCCGCGTGAAGTTTTGGAATATTATCTCGCGCACGCCGCGAGCGCGCAGTGGATATCGCAGAGCGATACGCTCGACGACGATATCCGCGTGATATTGAAAACGGGGCTCAAGTTTCTCGGCAGAGCCGCCGGGATATGGAAAGGTGACGGCGAAGAGGAGGGTCATTTCGCGAACGCGAAGCTGGCGGCGGAGAAGATCCACGCCGCAGACCCGGAGATCATCCTGCAGGCATGCCTGTTCGAGGCGGTCTACCGGGAGGACGTGGCGCCCGTGCCCGTGCCCGCTTGGGTGTTCGAGGCGTTCGAACTGCCCGTCGAAACGCGCAATTTCGATCACGATGCGTGCCTGTTCCCCGCGGGGACCTGCACCTGGGAGAATATGCCGGACCTTTCGAGATCGGAAGCGCAGATGTGGTTCTATTACCGCGGCAGACGCTATATCGACTGCGGGTACGAGGCGTTCCACATGGGGCAGATCCATCTGTATACGGGGCGTGACCGCGGGTATCGCGGCATCGGCAGGGTCATTGAGATGCTGCGGGAATACGGCAGGCTTCACGCACGGCGGCACAAGGTCATTTTCGACGCGCATTCGCATTCGCTCGTCGTGAACGGAAAAAGCCTGCTCGATTACAACGCCATGCCCCTGACGCGTTATCCGGTCCTCGACCGCCCGGGCGAAAAGCTCGTGCTCGTGCGCGAGGGCAAGTCCGGCGGCGGCGTATCGCCCGAGGGCGTATATGAAAAAGCCCTGCCGTTCCTTTACGAATACGACAACTGGGGCGGCCGCGACCGGTGGGCGTACGAGCATCAGACTTATGAAGAGCGCGCCTGGAACCAGTGGTGGGGCGGCGATCAGATCTCCTGGTTCGCGTATCAGGAGAAAGAGGAACGCGATAAATTCCTCGACTATACGCTCAAGTGGACCGCGGTCAACAACCCCGACGGTTATTTCCTGTTCCCGCTGATGCGCGGCATCGGCCCCGGCGGCGACGGGCAGGATAAAACGTATAAAATGAACGACCGCTCGCCCGCGTGTCCCGAGGGCTTCTCGCAGGAGGACGCCGCGGCGCGGCTGCTGCGGGAGGGCTACGGCAAATACAGAGCATACGCGAATCCCTCGATGCTCGACTACGGCGGGAAGGACGAGGACGATCCGGAAACGGGCGTGCGTTATCCCGAAAAGGTCATGCTCTACGGCAGCTTTCAGCCGTACGTCGGCGCGACGGAAAACGATTCCAACAGCGAGATCACGCGGATGTATTATATCGGCGGCGGGAAGTATGCGCTCACCTTCGTGATGCCCTTCGCCGGGGAGTACGATTTCGCCGTGTCGACCTGGGGCACGCTCTCCGCCTGCGTGAGCACCGCCCATCCGTTCCCGTTCTCCGGCACGGGAAACAAAGGGACGCTTTCGATCGAACGGGATAACACGGTCGTCCGCGTCACGTTTGAATATATGACGGATAAGATCGACGTGGAGATGATCGTCTGAATGCCGGGGATCAGACCGAAGACCGAAGACCAAAGACTGAAGACCGAAGACCAAAGACCGAAGAGCGAAGTACCGGATCAGAAGCACTGACTGAAATTCAGTTCTTAAGTCTTCAGTCTCAAGTCTCAAGTCTAAAACAATACGGAAGGGATAAAAAATGATCAAAAAACTGCTGACCGCCGGCGCGATGCGCCTGATGGTCGTCAAAGGGAACGGGAGCCTGCGGCGTCTTGAAAAAGCGACGAAGGACCCGATGAAGATCAACGAAGATCTTTTGAAAAAGATCATCGAGAACAACCGCGATACCGAATTCGGCAGGCGCCATCATTTTGATGAGATCCGCACGCTGGAGGACTACCGCAAAAACGTGCCGCCCTCGGTCTATGAGGATTTCGTGCCCTATATAGGCAGAATGAAGGAGGGCGAGGAGAACCTTCTGACGAGCTCGAAGGTCCTTGGTTATTCGCGCACCTCCGGTTCGTCGGGCGTGCCGAAGTATATCCCCGCGACCGCGGCTTCGCTGAAGGCCTACGTCCGCTATACCTGGACGCGGGCTCTGGCGCTGGGCGCGCGGGAGCTGAAGAAACAGGGCAAAAAATACCGTCCCGGCCGCGGCGTGTATCTTTCCCCCGCGACGAACGAGACGCTGCCCAACGGCATGCCCTGCAGCAACATCGCGGAGATCGGCGCGCTGGAGTACGGGAAGTTCTATCCGTTTATCCTGATGCAGCCCTCGAGGCGGATGTACGATATGCACGACGGCGACTACATTTACTGCATGTACCGCTTCGCGCTTCAGGATCCCCGTGCGACGTTCTTCTTCTCGGTCTTCTTCAGCGTCAACGTCAGTCAGCTCGCGTATCTGAAAAAGAACTGGCGGACCATCGTGGACGATATCGAAAAAGGCGGCATCAGCGAAAGCGTCGACCTCACGCCCGAGGCGCGCGCCCATTACGAAAAGTACGCCAAGGCGGACCCGAAGCGCGCCGCGTATCTGCGCGCGCAGTTTGAGAAGGGCTTCGACGAAACGCTGTTCCGCAGGCTCTGGCCGAATCTCGCCGTGATCTGCGGCATCGGCAACGCCTCGTTCAAATCCGCCGCCGAGCATATCCGCTCCGTGGCGGGGGATATTCCCTTCGATTTCTCGATCTACGGCGCGTCCGAAGCGCTGGTCGCCGCCTGTTATAAGCTCGAGAGCACCGATATGCAGCTTCTGACGGACAGCTGCTTCTACGAGTTCGTGCCCTACGGCACAGGGGAGACGGAAGAACGTTACCTGACGCTCGATCAGGTCGAGGTCGGGCAGAAGTACGAGATCCTGATCACCTCGCAGGCGGGACTTTACCGCTACCGTCTCAAGGACGTGATCGAGGTCCGGGGCTTCCGCGGCAAATGCCCGCTGATCTCCTTCGTCTTCCGCAAGGGGCAGATGTTCAACATCGCCGGCGAGAAGTTCAGCGAAGAG
>JAFRTA010000062.1 GCA_017427315.1 Clostridia bacterium | reverse complement strand
CTTATTTTAAACATAGGGTGACAAATGCTATTGCAGAAGCTATCAACTCATTGATTCAGGCTGCTAAAATAAAAGCAAGGGGTTTCAGAACCTTTGAAGGATATGCTTGTATGATTTATCTTGTCGTTGGTAAATTGAAACTCGATTGTACTCCTTTGTTTCCCTAACTTTTCACGGTTTTAAGAAAAGAACCGCCCCGCAAATCGGTATTTACAAATCCCGTTTGATGGGATATAATAATATGTTGTTTATTATTTATATTTTTTATTCTTTTTTAATCTGAGATTTGAAAGGGAGATCATGATGAACGTAAACGAACTGTACGAGCTCTGGCTTGCGAAAGCCGACCGGGATCCCGACCTGCGGGAGGAACTGCTTTCCGTCAAGGGGAACGAACCAGAGATCAACGACCGTTTCTGGAAGACCCTCGCCTTCGGCACCGGCGGCCTTCGCGGCGTGATCGGCGCGGGCACCAACCGCATGAACGTCTACACCGTCTCCCAGGCGACGCAGGGTCTCGCGGATTACCTGAACGCGAAATTCGACGCGCCGAGCGTGGCGATCGCTCACGATTCGCGCATCAAATCCGACGTATTCGCCCGCGCGGCGGCTTCGGTCCTCGCGGCGAACGGCGTAAAAGTACACATGTATTCGCGTCTCGCCCCCACGCCGATGCTCTCCTACGCGGTCCGCAAGCTGGGCTGCGCCTCGGGCATCGTCGTCACCGCAAGCCACAATCCCTCGAAATACAACGGCTACAAGTGCTACAACGTCAACGGCTATCAGATGACCGACGACGAGGCGACGGAGCTGTATAACATCATTCAGACCGTGGATATGTTCGACGGCGTGAAGACGACGGACTTTGACGCGGCGGTCGGAAGCGGCATGATCGATTACGCCTGCGACGGTCTTTATGAGGATTTCTACACCGACGAGCTCGCCTGCCGCATCGAGCCGGAAATCGCCGAAACCGCGGGGCTGAAAATTCTGTACACGCCCCTCAACGGCACCGGCAACGTGCCCATCCGCGAGATCCTGCGCCGCTGCGGGCACAAAGAGCTGCGCGTCGTCGCCTCGCAGGAACAGCCCGACGGCACCTTCCCCACCTGCCCGTTCCCGAACCCCGAGATCAAACAGGTGTTTGAGGAGGGCTTCAAGCTCACCGCGGACTTCCCCGCCGACCTGATCATTGCCTCCGACCCGGACGCGGACCGCATCGGCATCGCGGTGAAGCACGGCGGCGAGTATCACCTGATGAGCGGCAACGAGGTCGGCTGCATGCTGACGGATTATATCCTCTCCCGCCGCAAGGCGCACGGCAGACTTTCGGACAGCCCCGTCGTGGTGAAGACCATCGTGACGACCGAGCTTGTGACCGCGATCGCGAAGGATTACGTCGCCGAGACGGTCAGCCTGCTGACGGGCTTCAAATATATCGGCGAATTCATCACCGAAAAAGAAAAAATCGGCAGAAAAGACGACTTCGTGCTCGGCTTCGAGGAGAGCTACGGCTACTTCGCGGGCACCTTCCTGCGCGAAAAGGACGCGGTCAACGCCGCGGTGCTGATCGCGGAGATGGCGGCGTACCGGAAGAGCGTCGGCGACGACCTCTGGACCTATATGCAGTCCCTTTACAAAAAGTACGGCATGTATCAAAACTCTTTGCTCAACTTCCAGTTCGAGGGCGAGGACGGCATGATAAAGATGGCGTCCATCATGGCGGCGCTGCGTGAAAACGCGCCCGCGGAGGTCGCAGGGCTCAAGGTACTGCGGATCGGCGACTGCAAGGAGCAGACCGTCACGGATCTCGCGAGCGGAAAAACCGAGAGCACCGGCCTGCCCGTCTCCGACGTGATCCTGCTGTTTCTGGAGAACGACTGCAAGGTCGTGGTCCGGCCCTCGGGCACCGAGCCGAAGCTCAAGGCGTATCTCACCGCCAACGCCCCCGACGCGGATTCCGCCGAAAAACTCACCGCCGCAATGGCTGCGGACGTCAAAAGAATTCTTGGGATCGAGGAGTGATATCATATGAAAAAGCACACCGCAAAAGTCATCTGCATCGTCCTTGCCGCGCTGATGGTCATTACCGCCGGCGGCACCGCGATCATTTCGCTGTTTGTCAAGTAAATACCGATTTGTCGAGGTCTTCGAACTCAAAATCAGTATTTAGGGAGCAGGAAGAAGGGAGCAGGAAAAAGGGCTTGTAAAATATCATATAAGCCTCACCGGAAGACTCTGCGTATACTGTTCTTAAAGTATTATTGATGTTTCAATAAATTGAGAGTAGGGCATAAATCAAGATGCAGAGCGTATTGTTGCGTTCTCTTCTCCCTTCTCCCTCATCCCTTCTCCCTTT
>JAFRTA010000061.1 GCA_017427315.1 Clostridia bacterium | reverse complement strand
GTAAATACTGATTTGTCGAGGTCGCAGACCTCGACAAATCAGTATGTCAGGGAACAGAGAATTGTGAGATGTGAAAAGTAATTACATCTCACATTTCACATCTCACGGGAATTCTGATTTGGCGCTGCTTCGCAGCGCCAAATCAGAATTTGAAATAATATCGGAACCGAGGTATCATCATGAACAATGCATCCGAAAACATCATCAGACGTTACGACGGGATCACCCGCTACGCGGGGGTACCGACCGAGCAGGAGACCGGCAGGCTCCATTACAACGAGAACCTTTACGGCCCCTCGCCCCGCTGCATGGAGACCCTGCGCGAGACGACGTTCAACGACCTGTGCCTGTATGAATCCGGCAGTCACGACGACCTGACCGACGCGCTCGCGGAAAAATTCGGCGTGCCCGTCGAATGTATCTTCACCGGCAACGGCTCGGCGGAAAACCTGCGCTCGATCATGAATATTTTCACCAAGGCGGGCGACACGGTCCTGCTGCCCGATCCCGGCTGGAGCTATTACACCGGCCTCGCCGACTGCCGTTTCCTGCGCGTGGAGCGGTTCCCCATCGTCGAGACGGCGGACGCCTGCGTGTTTGACGAAAACGATATCCGCGCCCGCCTTGAAACGCTGAAGCCCGCGCTGACGATCATCGCGAGCCCCGCCATGCCCACGGGCAACAGTATGGACGACGATATGCTCGAGGGGCTCGTGCGCGATTTCCCCGAAACGCTGTTTGTGATCGACGAGGCGTATTTCGGCTTTAAGAAATATACGCTGGACGTGCCGCGGATGATAAACACATACGACAACATGGTCTTTTCCCGCACGTTCTCAAAGTATTACGGGCTCGCCAACCTGCGCGTCGGCTACGGCTTCTGCAGCGCGGCGCTGAAGAAGGTGCTGTGGCTGGATCTTCCCCTGCACCGGCTGCCGCATCTGGTCAAGCGCATGGCGGTCGCCGCCCTCGCGGACGACGGATATTACAATGAGATCGGCGCGAAGATCGTTGCCTCGCGGGAGAAGCTGCGCGCCGAGCTGAACGCCCTGCCCGACGTGTACGTCTATCCGTCCGACGCGAACTTCGTCTATATCCGTCTGAAAGGGTACGACGCGGTCCGCATCCGCGAGGAAGCCGCGAAACGCGGGTACCTGATCCGCGTGTTCGACGGCAACGCCGAAAAGCATCTGCGCATCACGATCGGCACCGAGGACCTGATGAACGAGCTCACGGAAGAGCTGAAGAAGCTCATCCCCGCGGCGCGGGCGTGAGCCGTCGCTGCGGTCCGTATGCCGCCGGACAGGATCACGCGGGATCATACGGAGCTTTTATTACCGAAACACGACGCCGTGTTTCGGTAATACTTTTTGCGGGATCGCGTCCGGAAAAAAATCGTGCGCCTGTTTCTGTTTTTTCCCTGTGGAAGATTGACATAATTTTTTCTTCGGGTTATACTTAAAATGTAATATTATACATGGGGCGACGCCCTGTGTCACTTTTTGCGGACAGGAAGGATGTATTATGAAACGAATGATCGGAAAGCATATCGCCGTGCTGATCGCCGTCGTGATGCTGCTGTCGATGATCCCCGTGAACCCGCTTGCGCCGAGTGCGTCCGCGGGCGACCTGAGCTGTTATACCGAGGGCTATCACCACTGGCCCGGCGTGTGTCTCGGCGGCGCGCGCCTGACCGCGTTCGGTGCGGACGAGATCAGCAAGGAAAGCTATAATTTCAGCTCCGACAGTTACGTTCAGGATCGTGAGATGAACGTCGCGGACGCGCCTGTCGCGACCTATTACACGGAAGTGAACACGATCAAGACGCTTTCCGACCTCACAAGCCGGAAGGGCTTTAAGATGAATATCCGCGTCACCCGCACGGAGTACTGCACCGTGATGCAGTATCTTCTGGCGGCGGGAACGTCCGGTTATTCCACGAGCGTTTCCTCGCTGCGCAGCATTTCGCCGAGCGTCGGCAATAACGAGGATATCTACGTCTACGGTCCCGCGCCGACGGCGGGCGGGCAGATCATTGAGATCCCCATGACGCTGTGGACCTATATTTCCCAGGGCGGACAGTATATCTACGCGGGCTACAAGGTCGTGCTGCGCCTTGTCGGTTACGACAACGCCGCTCTGCAGAAGCTTGTGAATGCCGAGGATGCGAAAGCGCGCCCGGCATCGGCGTATACTGCGGAAACCTATGAGACGTATGCGTCTGCGCTTGCCGCGGCAAAGGCGCAGCTTTCGCAAACCAAACCCGCGCAGACCGATATCGACGCGGCGTATGACGCGCTGCAAAGCGCCGTCGGCGCGCTCGTGACCGACGGGGCGATCGACGTTTCCGGTCTTTACGCCGCCGTAGACGAAGCGGACGCCCTGAACGCGGGGGATTACGTCGATTTTTCCGGCGTGACCGCCGCCGTTTCCGCCGCGCTGAATGAGATCGGCAATCTTGCCGCTTCCACGCAGGAGCGTATCGACAACTTCACCGCTGAGATCCGGCTTGCCGTCGCGAAGCTCACGGTGAAGCCCGCCGCCGCTGCGAACCGCAGCGTGAAGGTGGAGGGCAGCCATCACTGGTCCGGCGTCGCGCTCGGCGGTTTCCGTCTGGCTGCATTCGGCGCGGATGAGACCACGGCGGACTATAATTTCTCGTCGGACGTGCAGTATATGACGCGTGAGATGAACGCGGATGACGCGCCCGTCGCGACCTATTATTACGACGTGAACCTGATCCGCACCTTTGCAGACCTTGCCTCGCAGAAGGGCTTCCGGCTCAATTACGCGGTGACGAACACCTCCTATGCGGATATCATGAATTATTATATCGCCACCGGGAATTCGTCGTATTCCTCCTCCGCGCCGAATCAGATCTCGGTCGGCAGCGGGTACAGCGCGAATCAGACCGTAAACGGCACCCTGCCCTCCGTCGGCGGGCAGGAGCTCGTCCTGACGCTCACTGCGTGGACGGATATCGCGCAGGCGGCTACGATCAGCGGGAACCGGTATATCCACGCAGGGGCGAAGCTCAAGCTGCGGCTGATCCCGTTTGACAAGTCCCGGCTGCAGGCGGCGATCAATGCCGAGGTCTATCCGCAGAGCCTCTATACCGCCGAAAGCTGGCAGAATTATCTTTCCGCCCTGTCCGCGGCTGCCGTCGTAAACGGAAAAACCGTGCTTCTGCAGAGTGAGATCGACGAAGCCGCTGCCGCGCTGAACGGCGCGATCGACGCACTGGAGTTCGTTCCCGCGCCGGATCTTACCGATCTTGAGGCGGCGATCGCCGAGGCCCGGGCGTTGAACGCGGGGGATTACGTCGATTTCTCCGGCGTGACCGCAGCCGTCGCCGCCGCGCAGGACGCGCTTTACGGCGCGGGTGACCGCACGCAGGAGGATATTGACAACCTCGCGTCGGCGATCCGGCTCGCGATCCGCAAGCTTGTCACGAAACCGGTTTCGTCGCCGAAGTCCGTTTCCGTGACCGGCAATCAGGACTGGACGAACGTCGCCGCGGGTATCTGCCGTCTGACGGCGTACGGCGCGGACGAAACGACGGACAGCTATACTTACGGCAACGGCAACTGGGTCCAGACCCGGGAAATGGATGCGGCGAACGCTCCCGTTGCGACCTATTATTACGACGTGAATACGATCCGGACCTTCGCCGACCTTGCCGCCGCGAAGGGCTTCCGGCTGAATTATGCGGTCGTGGACCGCACCTATGCGGATATCTGGAACTATTGGATCGGTACGGATAATCCGAATTATTCCACGACCGCGCCGAGCCAGATCGTGCTGAACGGTCAGCCCAACGGCTATAACGAGAACCGTACGGTCAACGGCACGCTGCCCGCCGCAGGCGGACAGGAGCTGACGCTGCTTCTGACCTGCTGGACGGATATGGCGCAGTCGGGGACGATCACTTCTTCCACCTATATCCACTGCGGTATCAAACTCAAGCTGCGTCTTGTGCCGTTCGATAAGACCGCGCTTCTTGCGGCGATGGATACGGCGATCGAGCCCGAGAGCCACTACACCCCCGAGAGCTACGAAGCGTATCTCTCCGCGATCGACGCGGCGGCTGCCGTCTGCGCAAAAGCGGTCGTGACGCAGACGGAGATCGATTCTGCGAAGAACGCGCTGCTTTCGGCGATCGACGCCCTGACGCTCAAGAGTTTTACCGTGACGTTCCTGCGCTGGGACGGCGAAACGGTGGATGCGCAGACCGTTTCCTACGGTCAGGACGCGGCGGCGCCCGCGACGGCGGCGACGACCTTTGACGGCGATAACCACTATACGTTCAGTGCGTGGAGCGGCGACTGGACGAACGTGAATTCCGACCGCACCGTGACGGCGCTGTGCAATACCGAGGCGCATTACGGCGGCGCGGCAAAGTGCAACGAATACGCGGAATGCGAGCTCTGCGGCGCGGAATACGGCGATTACGCCGACCACGAATACGGTGCATGGATCGGCGAGATCGGCAGGACCTGTCTTGAAGACGGTACGCTCGGGCATTTTACCTGCTCCGTCTGCGGGAAGCATTTCGACGCGGAGCATAACGAGCTGGCAAGCCTGACGATCGCTCACATCGGGCATCAGCCCGTGAAGACCGGGGCGAAGGCTGCGACCTGCACCGAACAGGGCAATATCGAGTATTACACCTGTTCCGAGTGCGGAAAGATCTTCACCGAAGAAGCCTGCGAAAACGAGATCGCGGCAGAAGATACGGTCCTTGATCTCGATTACACGAACCACAGTACCGACGAGACCGTGACGAAGAACGCGAAAGACGCGAAATGCAATGAGGACGGCTACACCGGCGATATCTACTGCGCCGCCTGCGATCATGAGATCACCCACGGCAGCGTCATCGCAAAAGAAACGATTGCGCATACTCCCATGAAGACCGAGGCGAAGGCCTCCACCTGCACCGCACAGGGCAATATCGAGTATTACACCTGTTCCGAGTGCGGAAAGATCTTCACAGAAGAAGCCTGCACAAACGAGATCACGGCGGAAGATACGGTCCTCGATTTCGATTACACGAACCACAGCACCGACGAGCGGGTGACGAAGAACGCGAAAGAAGCGAAGTGCAACGAAGACGGCTACACCGGCGATCTCTACTGCGCCGCCTGCGATCATGAGATCACCCACGGCAGCGTCATCGCAAAAGAAACGATTGCGCATACTCCCGTGAAGACCGAGGCGAAGGCCTCCACCTGCACCGAAAAGGGTAATATCGAGTATTACACCTGCTCGGTCTGCGGGAAGATCTTCAAAGAGGAAGCCTGCGAGAACGAGATCACGGCGGCGCAGACGGTCCTCAACTTCGACTACACGAACCACAGTACCGAAGAGACCGTGACGAAGAACGCGAAAGCGGCGACCTGCACCGACGACGGCAACACCGGTGATATCTACTGCAAAGCCTGCGATCATCTGATCGAAACGGGAGAGGCGATCCCGAGCGCGGGCGCGGAGCACGTGTTC
>JAFRTA010000060.1 GCA_017427315.1 Clostridia bacterium | reverse complement strand
CCGCCGCGCAGGGCGTGACGCGGCGCATCACCGAGGACGAGATCACCCCGGGCCTTCGGAATATGATCGACGATGCGATGAACGCGGGCGGCATGGGCAAGAACCAGTACGGCGGAGCGATCGTGCGGTTCATCCTCGCGCAGGACACGAGGGGCGAGCTCCTGACCGCCGCCGCGGACGGCGATATGGAGTCGGTGAAGAAAATCGTCGCCAGCGGCACGGCGGAGTATCTCTGCGGAAAGGTCCTGAGCGGCGAGGACGACGGCGTCCTTTACAGCGGGGGCATCGACAACGCGGAGCTTCTTAAAAAGCGCGTGAAGGAGGGCGACCCCTCCGCCACGCGTGAGATCGTCAAAAACATTGAAAGGAATATGTTCCCCGCGGTCAGTTATGCGGAGAAATTCGGCGGCCTTGTCGACAAGCTGGCGGATATCTGGACCGACAATATGGTCGAAGAGCAGTACGCTCTTTACGATAAGTGGATGAAAGAGGAAGGCAAGGTCTCACCCGAGCAGTGGTCGCTGATCTGCACCCAGCTGCGCGGCGCGCTGAACCGTCTTTCCTCCCGCGGCGTCACCGACGCCGATCTGAAGCTGAAATTCGAGCAGAGATACGAAAACGCCGGAAAGATCAAGGAAAAGCATAAAGAGATCATGCGCCTGATCTCCCGCTGGAACAAGGACGGCCTTTTCGACTATACTTATTGGAGAGGCACGTACGGGTACCCCACCATGGTGGAAAAGCTCAACTCCCTTCTGTCCATGCGGGAGATGCTGCGGGAGATGCTGACGAAGAACGGCAAATTCATGCGCGGCGCGGACTATACCTCCGACGAGATCTTCCTGGAGGCCGCGCTGTGCGAATGGGTGCGCTGCGGCACCGCAAACAGGGCCGCGTTCTATGACTGGCTGCGCGAGCAGGGCGTCCTGCCGAAACAGCCCGCGCCGACGGAACCGTATACCGGCGACGATCCCTTCAACCCGGGCCTGACGCTCACCGATCCGGAAAACGGAGATCCGGGCTCCGGCACGGATTCGCCCGGCGATACCGACAAAGGGCTTGAGACCCTGGATCCCAAACCGGGGGAGGGGTTCAATTACTGACACCGGTCACATCCGGCGTTCCGGTACGCAATCGTAAATATAATATAACGGAGAATAGGAGAGACACCAATGAATAAACGATTCAGATCATCGCTGTCCCTGTTTCTTGCGATATTGCTTGTGATATCCTGCGCCGCCGCGGCGGTAGCAAACGCGCTGCAGCTCGGCGACGTGGACGGCAGCGGCAAAGTCAATTCGTCGGACGCCCGTCTTGCCCTTCGCGCGGCAGCGCGGATGGAAACGCTGACGGACGAGCAGTTCGCCGCCGCGGACGCGGACGGCAACGGCAAGGTCAATTCCTCCGACGCGCGCAGGATCCTTCGCGCCGCGGCGAAGATCGAGGCGCTGCCCACCGAGACGCAGCCGACCGTGCCCGGTCAGCATTACGCCTGGGTCCGGATCGGAACCGAGGTCCGCGAGCGTCCCGCGGAGGAAACCTACAGCGATATCAATACTTTCAGCGCAAGCGAATACAGCCATGCCTGCTCGATGACCCACATTTCCGACGGCGGCGGCAGGATCAGCGCGTCTTACGCGTCCGCCTGCTCCGCGATGCCCGCGGTGATCGAGGCGCACGAGCGCTTCACGGTGGAGCTGACGCTGGCGCTCACCGATTACAGCGAGAACGACGGCGGCACCTATTTCACCGTGCAGGCGCGTCTGCGCAGCGACGAGGCGGGGCTCGGCTTCGGTCAGCGGACCGAGGATAAGGTATATTACCCGGCGGTGAACGAGGGCGCTTATAACCACTGTATCATCGATTCTCCCTGCGTGCGGGACGATGCGCCCAACAACGTCGGTTATGTGAAGGTCTACGGCGTATATAAAGAGGGCTACGTCGGGCAGCGGTTCGGCGTCTATTACGAAGCCTGCGGCAGCGAGACTGTCTGGACCTATGAATGGCAGGCGATCGGCGCGGAGCAGACCGAAACCGAGCCTTATATCACCGCGCCGCCCGCGACCGAGCCGTCCGTTACGGACGCCCCGTCGACGGACGCCCCGACGACTGAGTTCCCGACGGCGGAATTCCCGACAAGCCCGTCCGTGCCGCTGATCGACGGCGACATGGAGCTGTTCCGCACGCCTGTGACCGGCGAGGACCTCGAGGCGCTGCAGAGCGACGACTATACGATCCTGTTCGCCGACAACTTCACTACGGATCGGGGTGAGCACGGCGTGTTCGATCACTACGTGACGATCGAATACGATATCCCGTCCTATATTCCCGAAAACGAGCGGGAAAATTATTTTGGAATGTATTTCGCCGACGACGGCGTACACTGGATGATGCTTGACCCCGAAGGACTCGCCGAGGGCAAATTCCGCTTCGAGACGCTGCACCTGAGTCCCTGGGGCATCGGCGAGCCCTCGGAGATCGAACGGATGGATCGTTGGGCGGCGCGCGCCGCCGCGCAGGGAGTGACCCGGCGCATTTCCGAGGATGAGATCACGCCCGGTCTCAAGGATATGATCAACGACGCGATGGAAGCCGGCGGCATGGGCGCGAGCCAGTACGGCGGCGCGATCGTGCGCTACCTCCTTTCGCACGATTCGAAAGGCGAGCTTCTCACCGCCGTTGCGGACGGAGATATGGAATCGGTCAAGAAGCTCGTCGCAAACGGCACTGCGGAATATCTGGTCGGCAAGGTCCTGAGCGGCGAGGACGACGGCGTCCTCTACAGCGGGGGCGTCGACAATGCGGAGCTTCTGAAAAAGCGCGTGAAGGAGGGGGACCCCTCCGCCACGCTTGAGATCGTCAAGAATATCGAAAAGAATATGTTCCCCGCGGTCAGCTATGCGGAAAAATTCGCCGGCGTCGTCGACAAGCTTGCGGATATCTGGACCGACAATATGGTCGAGGAACAGTATGCGCTTTACGAGAAGATCAGGAACCGGGACGGCGGTGTGAATTCCGACGACTGGGCGCTGATCTGCACACAGCTGCGCGGCGCGCTCAACCGCCTTTCCTCGCGCGGCGTTACCGCAAGCGATCTGAAACGCAAATTCGAGCAGAGATTCGACAATACGGCGGAAATCAACGCGAAGCACAAGGAGATCCTGCGGCTGATGGCGCGGTGGAGCGCCGACAATCTGTTCGACAGCGTCTACTGGAAAGGGTATCCCTCTACGGTCGAAAAACTCAATTCCCTTCTCGCAATACGCGAAATGGTACGGGATATGCTGACCAAGGACGGCAAATTCCAACGCGGCAAAGAGTATCAGAACCTGACGGACGAATATTTCCTGAACGATGCGACGGCTTATTGGGTCCGCTGCAGCATACACAACAGAAACGATTTTTATGACTGGCTGCGCGAGCAGGGCATCCTGCCGCCGCTCCCGGCGGAGGAAACGACCGTGCCGCCGACGACCGAGCCGGATACGGAAGAATATACGGGCAACAACCCGTTCCATCCGGGACTGACGATCATCGTGACGGAATACGGCGATCCCGGTGAGACGCCTTCAATCGCGGTGCCGACCGGCGACAGCGGACTGGAGACCTGGGATATCCCACATAACTGAAGCTTACGTTTCATCACCGAAAAACAAGAACAGGAGCGTTATTTATGAAAAAACGGTTTCGGTCTTCCCTTGCGCTGTTTCTTGCGATACTCCTGATCGTCTCTTGCGTCGCGGGCGCGGTCGCTTACGCGCTGCAGCTCGGCGACGTGGACGGCAGCGGCAAGGTGAATTCAAAAGACGCGCGCTTTGCCCTTCGTGCGGCAGCGCGGATGGAGACGCTGACGGACGAGCAGTTCGCCGCCGCGGATGTGGACGGGAACGGCAAGGTCAATTCCTCCGACGCCCGGCGCATCCTGCGCGCCGCGGCGAAGATCGAGGCGCTGCCCGGTCAGAACACGGAGCCCACTGTGCCTCCGGTAAATACGGACGGGTATTGGTCGCTCAACAACACGCGGGTACAGAAGCCGAACAACGCAGCCGGCGGGAAGATCGAGTATGCTTATCAGATCGGTCCCGGCGAGCATTCCTGCACAGTGCGCAAGCCGGACGCGGGGATCGAGGCGAGATTCAGCGCATATTGCCCGACCCCTCCAAAAACGGTTGCCGCAGGCGAACGCGTTGTGCTGGATATCCGCATTCAGATCGACAGTACGGACGCAAATCAGCACGGCGGCAGCTTCGGAGAGACCGCGCGGGTGCGTCTTGATAAACCGGAGCTTTGGCTGAACCCCTCGCAGGACGCGGTTATATTTGCGTCGCAGCCCGACGGCAGAAGCGTGATTTCCGTTGCCTGCGATACCGGGCCGTCCTCCGCTTCTGCCTCCGTGGGCTGTGCCTTCCCGCAGGGGGCGGCGGGGCAGTGTGTCGCGATCTATTTTACCGCCTGCGGAGAAGAGACCGTTTGGACCTACGCATGGATCGTCGGCACGCCTCCGACGCAGCCCACGCAGCCGTCGACCGAGCCGCCTGCGAGCGGCGAGACCGTCCGTAAGCAGATCACCGGAGCCGAGCTGCAGAAGTATCAGGCTGCCGCGGATTACGAGATCTGCGGGCTGTACCGCTGCACGAAGGGCGGCGCGGAGCACGTGATCCTCGACGATTACGAGACGGTCGAATTCGATATTTCGAACATCCCGGACGAGGAACGGCAGAGTTATCTCGGCTTCTATCTCAATGAAGAGACCGGGGAAACGTTCTGGTATCTCCCCGATCCCGAGGCGCGCCTCGAAGGGAAGCTGCGCTTCGAAACGCTGCATTACAGCCTGTTCGGCTGGGGCAAACCGAGCGAAAACGATCTGCTCAACACATGGGCGGAACGCGCCGCCGCGCAGGGCGTGACGCAGCGCATTTCCGAGGACGAGATCACGCCTGGTCTTAAGGATATGGTCGCCGACGCGCTGAAAGCAGGGGGCCTGGGCAAGGATCAGTGGGGCGGCGCGATCGTCCGCTTTATCCTGTCCCACGACACAAAGGGCGAGCTTCTCACCGCCGCTGCGGACGGGGATATGGAATCGGTCAAAAAGATCGTCACCAACAGCACCGCGGAATTCCTGATCGGCAAGGTCCTGACGGGCGAGGACGACAGCGTCCTTTACGGCGGGATCGGCGACAACGTCAATCTCGTCCGCAAGGCGCTCAGAGACGGCGATTACCCGACCGCGACGCTGGAGATCGTCAAAAATATCGAAAAGAATATGTTCCCCGCGGTCAGCTACGCGGAAAAATTCGCCGGTCTTGTCGACAAGCTCGCGGATATCTGGACCGACAATACGATGGACGAGTATTATAAAGAATTCGAGGAAATGATGCGCAAGGAGGGCAGGGTGACCGGCGACGACTGGAACACGATCTATGCGAAGCTGCGCGGCGCCGGCGTACGGCTGCAGTCAAGAGGCGTCTCCGCCGCCGACGTGCGGGCAAAATTCGACCAGCGTTACGCGAACAACGAAAAGATCAAAAAAGAAGTCGCCGAACTGATGAAGCTGATCGCGAGATGGAGATCCTCCGGTCTTCTGAACGATTATTACTGGTTCGGCCATCCCTCCGAGATCGAAATGCTCAACTCCCTGCGCCAGCAGCGCGAGACCCTGCGCGAGATGCTGACGGTCAACGGCAAGTTCAAACGGGGCAGGAGCTACAACAGCGACGAGGTGTTCCTCAACGACGCGGTGTTCAACTGGATCACTTCCTCGAAGCTGAACAGAGCTGCTTTCTACGACTGGCTGCGGAAAGAGGGGATCCTCGAACCGCTGCCCGAAGCAACGGACGAAGCGTTGGAAAGCTTTTACGGCAGATGGAGCGCCGTCGTGCATGAGGAAGAAGAGGGCTGGGTCGACTATGAGTCCGGCGTGATCCACGACGGGTGGTCGGCCGATACGCGCTTTATCGCGGAGATCAAACCGAACTCCGAAGGGCAGGTCGTCGTAACGCGCACGCTCCGGGACGCCTCCGCTACCTCCGGCGGCGAGTATTCCGTAACGCTCGCCGAGGGGAACTATTCCGTCTCCGGCAAAACGCTGACGGTATACGATCCGACCGGGAACGGCCTTGCCTACTGGCTGCGCCTGACGCTGGTCTCGGATACCCAACTGGATATGGATGAGATGAATCTTGACGGGACAAGCTACGTCCATACGCTTACGAAAGAATGAATTCTGTTTTTCGGATATCGGGGATCGGATCTCGTGGATCGTGCTTGGGAATGATGCTGTCAGCTTTTATTCAAAGTGTTGATTCTTTGATTTGAGCCGCGGTTTCGGCGCGATATCCGATCCCCGATCCCCGATATCCGACAAATGCGTGAGAATGATAAATCCTGATGGAATCCTCTTTACTTTTGAAATAAACTCTGTTAAAATGTCAGTATCAGTAAACACGCGGAGGTCTACATATGGCGTTTGAAGTGAAAAAAACCTGGTATAAGGAAATGGCGGTCTATCAGATCTGGCCCCGCAGCTTCTGCGACGGCAACGGCGACGGCATCGGCGACCTGAAGGGCGTCCTGTCGAAGCTCGACTATATCAAGAGCCTCGGCGTCGACGCGATCTGGTTCTCGCCGCTCTACGTCTCGCCGCAGAAGGATTACGGCTACGACATCGCCGATTACCGCGATATCGCGCCTGAATACGGAACGCTCGACGAATTCAAAGCGGTGCTGAACGCCGCCCACGAGCGCGGTCTGCGGGTCATCATGGATCTGGTCGTCAACCACACGTCCGACCAGCACAAATGGTTCCTCGAGAGCAAAAAAGGCGGCGACGACAACCCGTATAAAGATTACTATATCTGGCGCAAGGGCCGTTTCAACAACAAGCTGCCGCCCAACGACTGGAAATCCACCTTCGCCGAGCCGGGCTGGAAATTCGTCCCCGAGCGCGGCGAGTGGTACCTGCACCTGTTCGCCGAAGCGCAGCCGGACCTGAATATGGATAACCCGAAGGTCCGCGAGGAAGTCAAGGATATCATGCGCTTCTGGCTCGATATGGGCGTCGACGGCTTCCGTGAGGACGTGATCACCTTCATCTCCAAGCGCGAGGGGTTGCCGGACGGCTTCCCGCTGCCCGTCGCAGCCGGCGCAGAGCATTATATGGACGGCCCGCACCTGCACGAATACCTGATGGAATTCAAAGAGGTCTGGGGACAGTATGACGCCATGACCGTGGGCGAAGCGCCGATGATGACCCCGAAGCGCGCCCTGAAGCATATCGCCGAGGGCCCCGAGCAGGAGCTGAACATGATGTTCCACTTCCAGCACATGGAGGCGGACTGCATGTTCGTGAGCTGGATCCGCACGAAGTTCAACCTGAAAAAGCTCAAAAAGGTCTATACGAGCTGGCAGAAGGGGCTTTACGGCAAGGGCTGGAACGCCCTGTATATCGAGAACCACGACCAGCCGCGCGTGATCGATCGCTACGGCAGCCTCGTCTACCGCGAGGAGAGCGCGAAGACCCTCGCCGTGATGTATATCTGCCAGAGCGGAACGCCCTTCATCTATCAGGGGCAGGAGATCGGCATGACGAATATCGGTCTGCCCGAGATCGATATGTACGAGGACGTTTCCACAAAGAATATTTACAACATGGTCCGCAAATTCGGCGTGAAAGACGAGTCGATCATGAAGCTGGCGAAATATGCGTCGCGCGACAACGCCCGCACGCCGGTGCAGTGGAGCGCGGAGAAGAACGCCGGCTTCACGACCGCCGACAAGCCGTGGTTCTATATCAACCCGAATTATACCGAGATCAACGTTGAGGCGGCGGAAAAGGATCCCGATTCCATCCTGAATTTCTATCGCAAACTCCTGAAATTCCGCAAGGAAAACGAGATCGTCATCTACGGCGACTACGAGGAGTATTATCACGACAGCGACAAGCTGTATTGCTACGACCGGACATATGAGAACAGGCGCATGCTCGTGATCTGCTCTTTCAGCGACAAGACCATGGCGTTCCGCGCCCCCGAGGGTTACGACCTGACGAAGGGCAGGTGCGAGATCTGCAATTATCACGACCCGAAGCAGGACGTCGGCGGCTGTATCTTAAGGCCGTATGAGACGAGAGTCTATATATATGAGATTTAAATAAATTCTGATTTAGTTGCTGGTTGCTCGT
>JAFRTA010000059.1 GCA_017427315.1 Clostridia bacterium | reverse complement strand
TGGGTACGCGAATCATAAATCGTAGCACCAATGATTGCTTCGCCAGTCTCGGCATCGGTTACCTTAATCAGACGAAATAATAATAACGGCTTGCCTTTGCAAACCGTTGAAAGGAAGAGGTACCATGCAGAGCATCCCGGAGCTGCATACGCTCGAACAGGCGCGGGAATTCTTTTCCGGAGACCGATTCGCGTCGGGGAACGGAATGACCATCGAAACGGTCGAACCCGGCCGTGCCGTCATCCGGCTGGAGCTTGACGAACGCCACAAAAACGGCGTCGGCAGCGTGATGGGCGGCGTCATGATGACTATGGCTGATTTCGCCTGCGCGGTCGCTTCGATATTCGGCAGCGACTGCGGATACGTTTCGGCAAACGCGAACGTCGGTTTTATCCGTTCCCCGAAGGGAAAAACGCTGTTCGCGGAATCGGTCTGCGTCAGAAAAGGCAGAACGCTTTCGTTTTATGAAGTCACCATCAGAGACGAGCTCGACGCGCTGATTTCAAAAGCGGAATTCGTGATGTGCAAAGTGTGATCCCGTTTTGCCCCCGGAGCCCGACAAATCAGAACCGGACCGTCGCCGTATACGGTCTGTGGTCCGATACGACGAAGGGAGGGATATCCGCGTGCAGCGTCGCGATATCCTGCGAAACGAAAAGGTAGTCGATTTTGCGGTCCGGTTTGTCCGCGGGGAAGCTCAAACGGTTTTCGCCGAGAAACGCCGCCGTATCCGTCAGACGCTCGCGTATCGGGGCGAGAACCGGGTTTTTCGGCCTGACGTTGAAGTCGCCCATCAGAACGAACCGTTTTTCCCGAATCAGCGGAACGATTGTTCCGACCGCGTTTTCATGCTCGTCCGGATTCAGCCCGAAGTGCGTGACCGCGATATCAATATCGCCTGCTTCCGTTTCTGCGGTGCAGCACAAAACGCATCTTGTTTCATAATAACCGTCGTATTTCCGCTCTTCCGGGTCGGGGATCACGACGGTTCTTTGATTTTTCAGCGGGAAACGGGAGAGGACCGAATTGCCGTATTTCCCGCCCCACGGCAGATAGATCGCCTCGGCGAAATACCAGTAGAATCCGAGTTCCTTCGCAATGTATTCTGCCTGCGGCAGCGCGCCGAATTTGCTGTTTTCCCCGTATGTCTCATTGAGCCCAACGATATCCGCGCCGAGGCCGCGTATCGTTTTTGCGAACAGAGGGTAATCCACCCGGTTCGAATAAAATTCGCTGAAATGCTGAACGTTATACGATGCGATTTTCAGTTCCATATCATCTCTCCACGATCACGGTGCCGTCCGGTTTTACGGTGATGCGGTCACCGTCCCGCACGTATTCGAGAAATTCGTCCCCGAGCCGGTCGACGGTGGGCATTTTCGCGTGCTCGCTCCATACGTCCGCGAGCACCGCGCCCGCCGCGGCAAGCGAGTCGATTTGTTTTGAAAACAGAAGGCAGGCGGGCGCTTTCGCGCTCATCACCGCGGAATACAGGAACATCCCGCCCGTGGTCGAGCCGATGGTCTGCGGCAGACAGAGCGCTTTATCCTGCAGCACTTTTTTGTAAATATCCGGATTGCTCTGGTCGACGCATTTCGTTTTGGACTGTATGAACATCATCTGCATGCTCGCGAGCGTGTTGAAGCCCTGCTTCGTTACAACGGCTTCCGCCGTGACGGAGCCCGGCGCCACGGGGCGGCCTTTGAATTCCTTCGTCATCTTATTTGCCCTCCTTCGTGATGAAATGCAGGATCTCGTCGTTTGAATAGAACCGCGCCGTCGTGTAGGTGCGCAGCTTGTTGGAGCTCGTGATCACCGGCTGATTCTGCCAGAGGGGATTGTCCATAAACATAAGCGGGCAGATGTAACTGACGACCACGCCGGTTTTTTTGAGCCGAGCCGCGAACTGCGTGCGGGCGAATTCCTTTATTACGCCCTGCGAGGCGGTGAATACCGTGGGTATGCGTACTTTTTCGTTTCCCGCTTCCTTCAGCGCTTTTTCGATCTTGACCGTCCAGTCGATCATCTGCTCGAGCGTCATATGCGGGCAGCCGAGGAAGCACAGCTTCGGCTTCGCGTCCGGGTCCTTCCACACGCAGGGATAGCCGTTTTTCACGCGCTCAAGCTCTGCGTCGTCCACGACGTATCGCTTCGCGTTTTCCCGAATCAGTTTTTCTCCCTGTCTCTTCGCTTCCGGCGTGAGATTCTCGATATGATAAAGCCCTACGGCGCCGTTGGAGGCGGTCGCAGCGCCGAAATCCTTCAGGTAGGTTTTTACGCCGTCGGTCAGCTCCGTTCCGAGAAACGCGTCGAGGCCTTTGATAAACGGCACGTCCTCCATGACCTTCATGCCGATCGCCGAGCCGAGGATCTGCGCGTCGGGCAGCTTCGTCGTCTTCAGTTCCACGATCCAGTCCGCTTTTCTGCCCTCGTCGGTCAGCAGGCCGAAGTACGGGACGTATCCGGCGACGGAGCCGAACAGCTCGATGATGCCGGAATTGCGGTTGCAGCGCGCGCCGAGCACGGAATTTGCGTACACGACGGCGGAGGATTCGGCCCAGGAAAGTACGTCGCCCTCCTTCGGCACGTTGCCGGTCTGGTCGAGGTAGCAGGTGCAGGTATAGGAATCCTCATTCAAAAGGCCGAGCTTTTCGAGCTGTTTCTCATATCTGCTCTGCTTGCCGAAAATGAATTTCGCCGCGGTTTTCTGCACGGGAGACTGCGGCACGTTTTTGTCGTACGGGCGCGGGTCGCAGGTGAATTTCTGCCCGGAAAGACAGCCCTCGTCGATCAGCTTCTGATACAGGTCGAAGACCGGCCCCAGAAACGTCAGCCCGAACGAGAGCACGAGATGCCCGTATTCGCCGGTGACGGGAACCATTTTTTCCGCGCCGAAGATCTCTCCGCAGCGCACAAGCGTTTCCATGACCTTCGCCATGGTCTCGCCCTTTTCGCCGTCAAGCAGCGCCTTTTGTTCCGACGTCAGAATCATAACCATACCTCCATTATCCGATTTGATTCAACCATATCATATTTTCATGAGAATGTAAACTTTTTCTGCCTAAATAATAAAAAAGTCGGAAAAAGATTTCCGGCTTTTTCGATGCGGCGCTGCGCGGTCCGTATTTGCGCGGCGCCGCCGTACCGTTTATTTTTTGTGCTTCAACCGCTTGTCCGTCTTCGCGGCAAGGCGCGTTCCGACGGTCTGATACAACTGGACGAGCAGGATCAGAAGGATCACGGCGAGCAGCATCACAAGATATTTATATCTGTAATAGCCGTAATTGACCGCGATTTTGCCGAGGCCGCCGCCGCCGATGATGCCGCTCATGGCGGAATACCCGAGCACCGTCGTAATGGCGATCGTGATATTCGATAAAAGTGACGGGACGCTTTCGGGCAGCATGACCTTTAGAACAATCTGCATCGGCGTCGCGCCCATGCTCTGCGCCGCTTCGATGATGTTCGGGTCGATTTCCCGCAAAGAGCTTTCCACAAGCCGGGCCACGAACGGGAACGAAGCGATCACGAGCGGCACGATCGAGGCGGTCGTGCCGACCGCCGTGCCGACGATCAGCCGCGTGAGCGGGAAGACCATGATCATCAGGATCAGGAACGGGACGGACCGGAGCAGGTTGATGATCACGTTCAGAATGTGCAGGATCGGCTTCGGGATCGGAAGCACGCCGTCCTTTTCACCGGCGACGAGAAGCACGCCGAGGGGCAGTCCGAGCAGCACGGCGAATGCGGTCGCAGCGACGGTAACGTAAAACGTCTCCCACAACGCAAGCGGGAATTCGTTTTTCAGGATCTCGAGTGCCTCCGCAACGGCGCCGGATTCAAACATTTTTTCAATCACGCGCTGCCGCCTCCGTCCGTTTCGGTATATTCCGGCGCAAAGCTCGCGGGATAGACGAGTCTGCGCGCCGCTTCGGATCTCGGGTTGGAGAAAACCTCCCGCACCTCGCCTGTCTCCGCGACGCTGCCGTTGTCGAGAACGGCGACGCGGGAGCAGATTTCCTCAATCACATTGATTTGGTGCGTGATGATGATGACCGTGATGCCCGTTTTTCGGTTGATATCCCGTATCAGCGAGAGGATGGAATGCGTGGTCTGCGGGTCGAGCGCACTGGTCGCCTCGTCGCAGAGAAGCACCTTCGGTTCGGTTGCGAGCGCGCGCGCGATGGCGACGCGCTGCTGCTGGCCGCCGGAAAGCTGGGCAGGATATGCCTTCGCCTTGTCCGCAAGACCGACGGTGCGCAGAAGCTCCGTCGCTTTCGCGGCGGCGTCTTTCTTTTTCATTCCCGAAAGCTCGAGCGGGAAGCAAACGTTCTTCAGACAATTGCGCTGCATCAGCAGATTGAAGCTTTGAAAAATCATCGTGATATTTCTCCGCTCCGCGCGCAATTGCGCAGGGGAGAGAGCGCCGAGATCTTTTCCGTCGATCAAAACCTGCCCTTCGGTCGGGCGTTCGAGCATATTGATACAACGCACGAGCGTGCTTTTGCCGGCTCCGCTCATGCCGATAATGCCGAATATTTCCCCGTCGCCGACGGTGAGCGAGATATTTCGCAGTGCGTTTACCTCGCCCGCGTCGGTCGTATAGTTTTTTGTCAGGTTACGGAGCTCAATCATCGGTTCAGCCGATTTTTTCGCCGAGAGGAGTCAGATCCGCCTGCTTGCCGCCGTAAAGGCCCATGGGCTCCACGTGAATGGCTGCGGCGGAGACAAGGTGCGTCCCGTTCTCTTCGTTGAAGTTGTCAAGATAAGGCATGTGCTGGAAATAGTTCGCATCGATTTCGCCGCTTTCCACCACGTTGTTGGGCTGAATGTAATCGGTGAACTCGCGCACGTCGAGCTCGATGTTCTTCGCCGCGAGAATTTCCCCGACGACCTTGAGGATCTCCGCGTGGGGCGTGGGCGACGCGGCGACGGTGATTTTGGTGTTCGCAAGCTCGTCGTAGTTCAGGTCGGGGTCATAGCCGTCGCCGGGATTCTCCACGACGCTGACGACGGCGCCGCCGTATTCCTTCGCGATGAAGTCGGCGACCTGCCGGCTTTCGAGCGCCGCGACGAGCGCCTTGCAGAAGGGCAGCTCATCGTTGCCTTCGTAAACGGCGAGGATATTGGCGTAAGCGCTGGAGGAATCTTCGATCATCAGGGAATCCTCAACGGGATTGAGGTTCGCGTCGATCGCGTAATTGGAGTTGATGATCGCGTAGTCCACGTCCTGCAGCACATTGGGAAGCTGCGCCGCTTCAACCTCTTTGAACTCGATGTTGTTCGGGTTCGACTCGATGTCAAGTACGGTGGCGGTGATGCTCGCGCCGTCTTTGAGCTTGATATAGCCGTTCTTTTCAAGCAGCATCAGCGCGCGCGCCTCGTTGGTGGGGTCATTGGGGATCGCAATGGTGATGCCCGCGGTCTTGGGAGCGTCGGTCGCGCCCGGCTCGTCGGACGGAGCGGGCTTTTTCGCGCAGCCTGCGAACAGCGAAAGCGCAAGCACGGCTATCAGAAGTACGGATACGATTCTTTTCATGAATGATTTCTCCTTTTTCTATATTTTCGTTCATTATACTCATTCACTTTTATTTTGTCAATTAAAATATAATAAATAACATAATTATCTTTGATTCGGAGCTTTCTTTCAGCCGTATCGCGTCCTCCGGCCCGCCGAAACGAAAAAATCGGCGCGAAAGGTTGACTTTGCGGTGCGTTTGCATATACAATAGAAAAAATCGCATTTCTCAGGGGGTAACGCTCGATGAAAAACGACAGTCGTCTTCTCGCTTCGCAGGCCGTTCCGTCCGCACGGCAGCTCAAATGGCAGGAATACGGTTATTACGGCATGCTTTCCTACGGCATGAATACGATGACCGGGGCCGAATGGGGCAACGGTTACGCCTCGCCCGATTCCTTCTGGCCGGAGCGTCTCGATACGGACGAATGGGCGCAGTTCGCGAAGGACGCGGGCATGTCCGCGCTGATTTTCACCGCAAAGCATTTCGACGGGTTTTGCCTGTGGCAGACCGAAATGACGGATTATTCCCTGAAAAGCTGTACGAACTGGAGAGACGGCAAGGGGGATATCGTCGCCGACCTTGCCGCTTCCTGCCGCAAAGCCGGACTGGCGTTCGGCCTTTACGTCTCCCCGTGGGACAAGCATGAAAAAACCTACGGTAAGGGAAAGCCATACGACGATTTCTTTTGCGGCCTTCTGACGGAGCTGCTGACGAAATACGGCGATATCTTTGAAATCTGGCTGGACTGCCGCGTCGGGACGGGCGTGGGCGGCACGGTGCAGGAATTCGATTTGGACCGCTATCATAACCTGATTCGCTCCCTGCAGCCGGACTGCGTGATTGCGGGGCTCGGTCCCGACGTGCGCTGGAACGGCGGCAACCGATT
>JAFRTA010000058.1 GCA_017427315.1 Clostridia bacterium | reverse complement strand
TCCGCGCCGATGATCGCAAGGATCTTCGCGCTGTCGACCGTCAAGGTCTCATAGCCCCTGAACGCGGTCGCGGGAAGATCGGAAAGATTGAGCCCCGTATTTTTCCATGCGTCCGCGCCCGCGTCTGTTCTTGCTTTGCGGGCGGTCTCGCGCTGCAGCTGTACGAGTTCCTTATAGCGGCCCTCGTCGACGCTCATGCCTTTTTCCTCAAGGATCTCTCTGGTCAGGTCGAGCGGGAAGCCGAACGTATCGGAGAGCTTGAACGCGTCGTCTCCGCCGAGAACGCCGCCTTTTGCGGAGGCGATCATATCGTTCAGAAGCCGGAGCCCCGAATCGATGGTCCTGTTGAAGTTCTCTTCCTCGGTGCCGATGATCTTCAGGATATAGTCCTTCTTCTCCGTCAGGTTCGGGTACGCCGTTTCGTTGTCTTTGATGACGGTCTCGGCAACCTCGGCGAGGAACGGACGGTCGATGCCGAGCAGCCTTCCGTGGCGGGCGGCGCGGCGCAGAAGACGGCGCAGCACGTAACCCTTGCCCTCGTTCGAGGGCATGATGCCGTCGCCGATCATGAAGGTCGTGGAGCGGATATGGTCCGTCACGACGCGGATGGATACGTCGTTCTTCGCGTCCTCGTGATACTTTTTGCCGGCGATGGCCGCGATCTGCTGCAGCACGTTCTGAACGGTGTCGACCTCAAAGAGATTGTCGACGCCCTGGATCACGCAGGCAAGGCGTTCAAGGCCCATGCCCGTGTCGATATTCTTATGCTCAAGCTCGGTATAATTGTTGTTGCCGTCGTTGTTGAACTGCGAGAAAACGATATTCCACACCTCGACGAAGCGGTCGCATTCGCAGCCAACATGGCAGTCCGGGCTGCCGCAGCCCTTATCCGGTCCGCGGTCGAAATAGATCTCGGAGCAGGGACCGCAGGGGCCCGCGCCGTGCTCCCAGAAGTTATCCTCTTTGCCCAGATGCACGATATGCGACGGATCGACGCCGATGTCGTTTTTCCAGATATTATAGGCTTCTTCATCCTGCTCATAGACGCTGACGTGCAGCTTGTCCACGGGCATTTCGAGCGTTTTCGTGAAGAACTCCCACGCCCAGGAGATGGCTTCTTTTTTAAAGTAATCGCCGAATGAGAAATTGCCCAGCATCTCGAAGAAGGTGCCGTGACGCGCCGTTTTGCCGACGTTCTCGATATCGGGGGTGCGGATACACTTCTGACAGGTGGTCACGCGGCTGCGGGGCGGGGTGACCTCGCCGGTGAAATACTTTTTCATCGGCGCCATGCCGGAGTTGATCAGCAGAAGGCTTTTATCGTGATCGGGAATCAGCGAAAAGCTCGGCAGCCGCAGATGCCCTTTGGACTCAAAGAAGGAAAGATACTTTTCTCTGAGCTCGTTCAAACCGGTCCATTCCATAGATATTACTTCCTTTCCGTATCTTATAAATTATATATAAACGGTATCGGTTTGTCAAGCGATTTCCGCAGAGAATCAACGCGGTCCCGGACGCCGGAAACGCGCGAAAAGCCGGGGACCGCGGAGCCGGCTGCCCGGCGCCGCGATTCCCGGCTGCGTCTTTATTCCTCCCACGCCGTCAGTCTGTAGGTGTTGGATATGACGGTGATGACCGCGATCATGCGCCACATTGCCTTTTCGTATTCGCTCAGGTTTTCTTCACCGCCCGCGTCGTCGCAGAACGCGCCGTAAACGACGTCGACGAGCTGCGGCACAGTCGAGGAGGCGGCGACGCCGACGAAATCCAGCAACCCGGTTTTCCAAATCTTCGACCCGTCCGAAAAATGTGCGAGGTCCGCGCTCAGTACGCCGTTCG
>JAFRTA010000057.1 GCA_017427315.1 Clostridia bacterium | reverse complement strand
TCTGCGTATCACAGTCGTATCTCCGCCGGGCTCGGTGGTCGGCTCGGTCGACGGCTCAGTCGAGGACGGTTCGTCTTTGCCGACCCTCTGCCATTCGTAGGTCCAGACGGTCTCGCAGCCGCAGGCGATGAAGTAGACGCACCACTGCTCGCCGGGCGAGCCCGCCGGGAACACGCAGCTCACGCGGGCGTATTCCGTATCGTTAGGCTCTTTGTTATATATATCGGGAGAATCGACGATGCAGCGGTCCGCCCCGCCCGACTGCGCGGCGGTGAACGGGACCCGGTCCTCGGTATACGTATCGTATTTAAGGCCCGGAACGTCGCGGCTCAGGCTCGCTTCCACGGTGTAATGGCCGCCCTTGTCGTCGCCGCTCGCCTCGGTGATCCAGAGGCGCAGCTCTGCGCTCACGCGCTCCCCGGCTCCGATCTCCGCGGGCATGGGCGTGCAGGTTCCCCGGTACGCCGCGGAAACGCTGCTGCCGTCGCCGAACTCGTGCGCCATCGAGCAGAAATGCTGCCCGGGGGACGCGTCGTAATTAAAGAAATCCGTCGCGGTATCCGGCTGCCGGTGCTCCTCCACGCGGGTATCGATCAATACCCACGCGTCGTGCTGCGCGACCGGTCCGGCCTGGGGAAGCGCTTCGATCCTCGCGGCGGCGCGCAGGATCTTCCGCGCGTCGGTCGCGTTGACTTTGCCGTTGCCGTCCACGTCGGCGGCGGCGAACTGCTCGTCCGTCAACGATTCGATTCTTGCCGCGGCGCGCAGAGCAAGCCGCGCGTCGGAAGAGTTGACCTTTCCGCTGCCGTCCACGTCGCCGGACGTCAGCGCCAGCGCTGCGGGAACGGAGAAGCAGGAGACGGCGCAAAGCACGGAAAGCGCCAGCGCCAGCACGGTCCTCATCTGTTTTTTCACGACGGTTCCTCCTTTAAAAAACACACAAAAATGATAAAAATGAATATTTTACACAAAAATATTATATTAACGCAATTTGATTTTAGCACAATCCGCCGTGGATGTCAACCGGAAGAAGGGCAGAAAAAACCGGTCCGTGAAACGGACCGGACAGGGGGAATTCTGATTTATCGGGCTGACGCCCGAAGGGATGAGGGATAAGGGATGAGAGAACGATAATGATACGCTCTGCGTCTCGGTTTATTCTCCACGATTATCGAAAAATCAACGCTATCGCGTCTTTTGAGGCAGAAAATGAATTAAACAAGCCCTTATCCCTCATCCCTCATCCCTGAATTCTGATTTATCGGGCAGCGAAGCTGCCCGATAAATCAGAATTTGAACGGATACGACCGCATGACGAGCGTCAGGGTATGCTTTGCGCAGTCCTGGATCTCGCCGCGGGTGATGCCGCCGGGCTTGCCGAGGGATTCCAGCAGTGATCTGTCATACTTTGCCCGTCTTGTTCCCGGCGCGGAGCCGGGCATGAGCACGTCCACGCCCGCGCGCACACGGTAGGCGTTATTGCGCAGCAGCGGGAAATCCGGATCCCGGTCCGCGCGCATCCACCAGTCGGTCATCACACAGCCGTCGAAGCCCCATTCTCCGCGCAAAATGCCGGTAACAAGATCGAAATTATAATGCGCCCACTCGCCGTTGATCTTATTATAAGAGGTCATGATATTCAGCGGCTTCGCGGTTTTGACGCAGATCTCGAAGCCCTTGAGATAGATCTCCCGCAAAGCGCGTTCCGACACGCGGGAATCGTTGTGGGTACGGTTGATCTCCTGATTATTGCAGGCGAAATGCTTAGGACACGCGGCGACGCCCTTGGACTGGATCCCGCGAACCACCGCCGCGCCCATGCGCCCGGTCAGCACCGGATCCTCGGAGAAATACTCGAAATTCCTGCCGCACAGGGGGTCCCGATGGATATTCATGCCGGGAGCCAGCAACACGTGGGAGCCTTTCGCCGCCATCTCCTCGCCGGTGAGGGCGTAGAGGGAGCTGACCAGCGCCGTGTTCCACGTGCAGGCCAGCGCTGCGCCGATCGGCAGCAGCGAGGCGGTCACCGCAAGCCGGATGCCCGAGGGCCCGTCGGTCGCCGTCACCGGGCAGACGCCCTTATCGCGCAGGCTTTTCAAAGTGCCGCCGTAGACTGCGGCGTTGCCCTTCGCGCCGAGGGGGCTGTTCATGATATAGTCGCCGCGGGTCAGCGCCTCAAGCTCGAGATCCGTGAGCTGTGCGACGAAATCGTTCAGCGTGATCTTCCCCTCCGCCACGTCGGAGAGAAGATAGCCCTTGTCCCCCGTGAACGGGATCTCTTCCGGCAGATGTTTTTCGACCGCGCGTCTGCGCGAAGTGATCCGCGCGGGCACCGGCTCGGTCATAGGGTAATCCTTCTCCGTGACGTAAGTCAACCGCGCAAACGTGCCGTCGCGGCGCGGCGCCATTCTTTGCGAAAGCGCTTTGACGCAGACGGTGGCGTTTTGCCGCATCGTGTATATTTTTTCAAGCGTACTGCTGTTCTTGCCGATATAAAAATCATAGTCTCCCTGTTCCAGCACCCAGGAATAGGGGTAGCCCGTCGCGCCCTTGTCGTCGTAGGACGCGGCGTCCTCTTTTTTGATTTTCACGGTATACTCCGCCCTTTCGCCGGGCGCGAGCTCCCCGGTTTTCAGGAATCCGATCAGGTTGACGCGGGGCTTCGCCAGCTCTCCCTCCGGCGGCGTGAAGTAGATCTGCACGACCTCTTTTCCCTGCCGTTCGCCGACGTTTTCCACCGTTACGGCAAAGGTGAGCGCTTCGTCCGTCTCGTCCGTTTTCTCCGCGGACAGAACGAATTCCGTATAGGAGAGCCCCCAGCCGAAGGGATAGAGGATCTTATCCCGCGCGAAGCTTTCGAAATAACGGTAGCCGACGAAAATATCCTCGGCGTAATTATTGTACGCCCTGCCGCCGAAATTCGCCGACGCGGGATAGTCCCGGTAATTCACCGCGATCGTGTCGGCAAGCCGGCCGGAGGGGCAGACTCTGCCGGTGAGCACGTCGGCGATCGCCCTGCCGCTCTCCATGCCGCCCTGCCAGACGAACGCGAGCGCAAGCTTCGTCTTCGGCAGCGTCAGGCTCCACGAAAGGTCGATCACGCTTCCCACATTCAAAAGGACGACGACCTTGTCGAACGCCGCGCAGACGTTTTCAAGCATATCCCATTCGGTATCGGTAAGATAGAAGCTGCCCTTCTCCAGCGCGTTTTCCCGGTCCTCTCCCGACGAGCGTCCGATCACCACGACCGCCGCGTCGGATTTTTCCGCAGCCTCTTCCGCCAGCTCTTTCGACACGGACATTTCCTCGTAACACCGCGGCCACGCGCCCCAGAAACCGTCGTCACGGGGGTTCTTTTCGATCCATTCCCGGTAAACCCGGTCAAGAGAATCGTTGATCTCGATATCATGATCCAAGGTCAGCGCGTCGGCAGGGGTATAGAGATAAGGACGGTTCACGTCGCCGCCGCTGCCGTAGCCCACGGCGAAATAATCGTAGTGCACCCTGCCGAACATGGAGACGACCGCGCCCTTCTCAAAAGGCAGGATATCCCCGTCGTTGCGCAGAAGGACGATCCCCTCCGCCGCGGCCTTGCGCGCGCACTCACTCATTCCATCGGGGATAAACGTATTGTCGTTTTCAACGTCCACCGACGTCTGCGAAACGGAGTTCACGATGCCGTTGACGAGCTTGTTCACGCCTCGTTTGAGTTTTGATGTTAGATTCATGGCTGTTCTCCTTGTTAAAGGTGCTGGGTGTTGGGTTCCGGGTGTTAGGTGTTAGGTGTTGGGTGTTGGGTGCTGGGTGTTGGGTTCCGGGTGTAGGGTGCCGGATTCCGGGTGTTGGAAATAAGAGAAAACAATTATAGGTTGCTTTGTTGCTTTAAACTCTGAATTAAAGATGATAGCATTTGACATCTGCCATACTGACAGATCTTCAAAACTTTTTATATTCATTATTTGCTCTCCTGTTCCCTTGTGTCGGATACTGATTCCAGCACCCAACACCCAGCACCCTTTCAGCAAATCACCATCGCGCACGAATTCCCCTTCATCCGCAATACGCCGTCGGTCAGTTCGACAGGCGCGTTGATGCGTTCGTCGTCGACGATATACGCGGTAAAAGACGACGCGCCCGGGATATCAAGCCGGAACTCCGCGTCCGGCGGCGGCGCCTGGTTCCAGTTCGCCTCGTCGTTGAAATACGACACGAGCACGGCGATCTCCCTGTTCTCGCCCCTGGCGGCGGTCGCATAGATATCCGGGCAGTCGCTTGTCGTTTTGACCTGCGTGCCGCGCTTTTTCAGCTCGTTCCAGTATTTCAGCGCGTAATAACCCGGCAGGCGCACGGGTCTGCGCGCCGAGGCGTGCGCGCCTTCCGCGGTCGGCGCGAACACGCCGTTCCACGAGCCGTTCATGAGCATCTGCACGTCGTAATACATCGCCTTGTTCACGCGCGTATTCTGCAGTACGGACAGCACCGCCGCCATAAAAGCGCATTCAAAGGGCTTTTTGTGTAGGTCGTAGCATTCCTGCAGGCGCGTATCCCATCGGCAAACGTAATTCCACTCGTCGAAGATACTTTCCACGCCGCCGAAGCCGTATTTTTCCAGCAGCGCGTCGACCACACCCGAGCGTTCCGCTACCTGATCCGGGACAGTGGGATACAGGTGCCACGAGAAAAAATCCAGCGGCAAATTGCGTTCCCGGACCGACGCAAGCCATTTTTCGGCAAACGCGCCCTCCGGCATGGCGAACGCGCACCCGCCGACCTTCACGTCCGGGTGCTCGCGCTTGATGATCGGCGCGGCGGCGGCGTAAAGCTCGATGAACTGCTCCGGCGTGCCGGTCCAGCAGGGGGCGATATCCGGCTCGTTCCAGATCTCCCAGTATTCGATCCCCATATGAAAGCCGTCCGCCCAGCCCTCGTTGTAATGGGCGACGATATGAGAGCAGACGCGTCCCCATTTCTCAAAATCCTGCGGCGGGTGGATATACAGCTTGATCGGCTGATGCTCGATCGTCGAACCGAGCCGGTACAGGGGCTTTGCCCCGGCGTTCACGATCGCCTTAAGATATTCGTCTGTAAACGTGAAATTATAGCTCGCCGGGTCGTTTTCGTCCTTGTCGAAATCCCTGAAAATACAGTGGATATCCACGAATTCTCCCGCGCCGAACGGGTATTCGATATCGTGGGTGCGGCACAGTGGGATCCCCGCTGCGCGGAAATCCTCCGTCGCGTCGTAGACGAAGTGGTTCGTCACGGGACCGCCGCCCACGCCGTTCAGCTCTCTGATCGGTCCGAGGACCCTGTCCGGAAATACTTTGATCGTATTCATGGTTATCCTCCCGACGTTTAAATTCTCTCTGCTGCGGTCTATATTCCGAAAAGCCGTTTCGCATTCTCTGCGGTCACGGCGCAGACGGTTTGCGCGTCAAGCCCCCGCGCTTCGGCGATGACCTCGGCGACGTATGAGATATAAGATGAATCGTTCCGATGCCCGCGGTGCGGGACGGGCGCCATATACGGCGCGTCGGTCTCCAACAACAGAAGGTCCAGCGGCACCGCCTTTGCCGCCTCGACCGGCTTTTTCGCGTTTTTGAACGTGACCGCGCCGCCCAGACCGATATACATATCGAGCTTCACGATCTCTTTGAGCATCTCGACAGAGCCCGAGTAGCAGTGCAGCACGCCGCGGGGCTTGTATTTTTTCAAAAGGCGCAGCGTATCGTCATGCGCCTCGCGGTCGTGGACGATCACGGGCTTATCCGCATAGACCGCCATTTTGAGCTGTCGTTCAAAGAGCGCAAGCTGTACGTCCCGCGGGACGTCGTCGTAATGATATTCAAGCCCGATCTCGCCGAGGGCGACGCAGTTTTTCTGTTT
>JAFRTA010000056.1 GCA_017427315.1 Clostridia bacterium | reverse complement strand
TCAGAATTTGCAGACTCGAGACTCAAGACCCGAGACCCAAGATACAGACTTAAAGTCTGTGCGACTTGGTAAAAAATGAGATAAACCGCGGCTTTTTTATCGTTATCCTGCGCAGATTTCAGCACCTCGGGACTCGGGTCTCGGTACTCGGGACTTAAATTCTGATTTCACGGCTTCGCCGTGAAATCAGAATTGCCCATACAAAAAAGGAGGCAGCCATGTCCGAATCCCGGACCTTTACATTTGAATTTCTCCCGCAGAACGTGGAGGAGCTGAAGACGATGCCCGAAGCGGATTTTTCCTCGCCCTTCGCCACGGCTGCGCTGGTGATCTGCGCGCTGTGCCGTTATGAGACGAGCCCGGAGGACTGCGTTGAGATGCTGAACTGCCTTCGGCAGCCCCGGCCTATGAGCGTCTATGAGCAGCAGTTCCTGCGGGACCGGCTCGGCGGCAAGGCGTATGTTCCCCGCTCCTATTTCGCGGGCACGAGCCCGCAGAACGACTATACGCCGTCGACGCCGTATACCGTCACAATCTCGGCGGGTCCGTATGCTTTCGATACGGAGGGCTACGCGACGCTGAACGTCGTTTCCTCGGGGGCGGATTCCCCCCGGCAGATCCGGATGCGCGCCAAGGGCGGCACGATCTGGTACTGGTGGGAAAACTTTCTTCTGTCCGATATTCGGAGTCCCGTTTCGGCTGACCCCTGGGCGTGAAATTCAAATCTCCGGCAGAGACCGGGGCGACGCGTTTCGTCCCCGCCTCTGCCGGTGTGTTATTTATGAAAAAACGGAGATGATCGCAATGGCAAAAAACGCTGCAAACAATAAACTCGGCGGCAGGATCCTGTTCAACATGATCCTGTTCGGCTTTATGGGGCAGGTTGCGTGGAACGTGGAAAACATGTTCTTCAACACGTTCCTGTTCAACTCCGTTTACGCGGACGCGTCTCAGACCGCGGTGGACGGCGCGCTCGGCGTGGTCTCGGCCATCAATATCATGGTGGCGGCGTCGGCGGCGACCGCGGTGATCACGACCTTCATCATGGGCGCGCTCAGCGACCGGCTGCGCCGCCGCAAGCTGTTCATCTCGATCGGTTACATGATCTGGGGCTTGACGGTGGGCGTATTCGGCGTGATCACAAAAGACAATACCGCCGCGCTGTTCCGCCTTTCCGATCCGGTGAAGATCCTCGCGGCGACGGTCACGGTCGTGATCGTGATGGACTGCGTGATGACATTTATGGGCTCCACCGCCAACGATTCCGCCTTCAACGCGTGGGTGACGGACGTGACGACGATCCATAACCGCGGCACGGCGGAGAGCATCCTTTCGATCATGCCCATCGGCGCGACGGTGATCGTGATGGCGCTGGCGGGGATGATCGGGCAGATCGGCTACAGTATGTTTTTCCTCGGTCTGGGCGCGATGGTGCTGCTGTGCGGCGCGGTCGGTCTTTTTACGCTGAAAGATTCCCTCGACGGAGAGCGCGTTCGCAGCGGGAATTATTTCGCGGAGCTGATCTACGGTTTCCGCCCGCGCGTTGTCAAAGAGAATTCCCGCCTGTACCACACCCTCGTTTCCGCGGCGGTGTTCAACATCGCGGTCCAGGTGTTCTTCCCCTATATCTTTATTTATCTGCAGCACGGGCTCGGGCTTGACCTGAACGAGCTGCTGGCTTCGCTGACGCCGGTGAAGATCGTGATCGCTCTTGCGGCGGTGATCGTCGTGGTGGCTGCGATCGTCAGCATCGGCAAGCTCGTGGATAAATACGGCAAAAAGAACTTCATCATCGTCTCTGTCGTACTGTTCATGGCGGGGCTGTTCGCCGCGTTCTTTGCGGATTCGCTTCTGAAATTCATCGTCTGCATCGTTCCTGCGCTGATCGGTTACGGGATGCTGATGATCATGTTCAACGCCGCGATCCGCGATTTCACCCCCGGGGACAAGGTCGGCCTGTTCCAGGGCGTGCGCATGATATTCATCGTGCTGCTGCCCATGGTGATCGGCCCGACCATCGGCAATTTCACGATCCGCTATTTCGAGACCGTACCTTATACGAACGATTACGGCATCGTGACCGAATGCCCCGGCCGGTCGATGTTCCTGGCGGCGGCGGTCGTGTCGCTGCTGATCCTTGCGCCGGTGCTGATCCTGCGCAAAAAAGGTATCGATGTAAAGGAGAATGAAAAATGATAACGCCTTATCTGATCAATTCGCTGGAAAAAGTCTTTCCGGACGAAGCGCCCGGGGGAGAGCTGAAGCGGTTCTCGCTCCTGAGAAACGAGACGTATTCGTTCCAGCTCGTTGTCGCTTGTGAAAACGATGAAACGGCGTGCGAGCTGACGTTTCCCGCGCTGCCGGGCGGGCGTTTCGAGACGTATTCCGTGGAGTACGTGCCCGTTGAAACGCCGGCGAGCGAGAAATGCCGCGACGATTTCCTGCTGCGCGGCGGCGTACCCGGGAATTATCCCGACGTGCTGCGGCCGGTCGGCGACCGTTTTATCCTGCGCGGGAAGGGCTTTCACGCCGTTTGGATCGACCTGGTCCCCGACGGAGAATACGCGCCGGGAGAGCGGGAGCTGACCTTATCCGTCGCGCTGGACGGGGAGCGATACGACGTCGCCGCCGCCGTGCGGGTGATCGACGCGCTTCTTTCGGACGACGGCTTCGCCTGTACCCACTGGTTCCATTCGGACTGCCTCGCGGACCGTTACGGCGTCGAAGTATTCAGCGAAGAGTATTGGCGCATCGTGGAGAATTTCGTCCGCTGCGCCGTGAAGCACGGCGTCAATATGATCCTCACGCCGCTGTTCACGCCGCCGCTCGACACGGAGGTCGGCGGAGAACGCACAACGGTGCAGCTCGTCGACGTATCCCGCGGCGAGGACGGTTCGTGGCGCTTCGGTTTCGACAAGCTCGGCCGCTGGATCGACATGTGCCTTGCCTGCGGGGCGGAATACTTTGAAATGTCGCATTTTTTCACCCAATGGGGCGCGAAGCACGCGCCGAAGGTCATCGCGGACGGGAAGCGCGTTTTCGGCTGGGAGACCAATGCCCGCGGACGGAAGTACAGCGGTTTCCTGACGGCGCTCGCCGCGGAGCTGGCGCCCTACCTGAACGCGAAAGGCGTCGCGGAGAAATGCTTCTTTCACGTTTCGGACGAGCCCGGTCTCGACGACTTGGCGTATTATAAGAGCAACGCGGCGTTTCTAAAAAAGCTCCTCCCGGGCTTCCGCTTTATCGACGCGTTGTCGGATTATACGTTTTACGCGCTGAAAGTCGCCGAGCTCCCGATCCCGTGCATCAACGCCATCGACAGATTCGCGGGCAGGGTGAACGAGCTCTGGACCTATTACTGCTGCGGGCCCGCGGGGGATAACTATATCAACAGATTCCTGTATTATCCGTCCGTGCGGAACCGGGCGCTGGGCGCCGCGATGTACCGTTATAACTGCAAAGGGTTCCTGCATTGGGGATATGATTTCTGGAATACGGCGCTCTCGCGGGCAAAGGTGGATCCGTATCGGGATGCGACCGCGGGCGGCGCGTTCCCCGCGGGGGACGGCTTCGTGGTGTACCCGGGAGACGACGGGGACGCCGTGCCGTCGCTGCGCTTCAAGGTGTTCCGCGACGGTCTGACCGATTTTCACGCCCTGCACACGCTTGAACGCCTTGCGGGAAGAGAAGCGGCGGAAGCGCTTGTAAAGGATATCCGGTTCAACGAATATCCCCGCACCTCGACGGAGTTTCTCGCCCTGCGGGAGAAAATCAACGAGGAGATCGGTAAATACTGATTTATCGCAAAGCGATAAATCAGAATTTATCATAAACCACTTGACATTCCGCTTCGTTTCGTTGTATAATTCAAAGTGTATTATTACAAGGGGTGTATTATGCCCGCTTGTCATGTATTTTCCGATTTTTCAATAAGGAACGGAAGGAAGTTTTGCAATGAGAAACAAGAATTCGATCACCGTCAGACTGATCGCAATCGTTCTGACGCTCTGCGTGGCGCTCGGGACCCTCGTGACGGTCTCTTTCGCCGAGGGCACCGTTCTCGGTCCCGTTGATCCGTCTTCGGCGCAGGGCGCTTATACGGTTCCCGAAGGCACGACCGCTCTGGCGGACTACGCGTTTAAAGACTGCACGGGGCTGACCTCGATCACGATCCCCGCGAGCGTCAAGAAAATCGGCGCGGGCGCATTCAGCGGCTGTACGAACCTTGCGACGGTCACCTTTAAGGGCAATATCGATTCCGTCGGCATTCAGGCGTTCAACGATACCGCATGGTATCAGAATTATCCGACGGATTTCATCTACGCCGCTTCCCCGACGGGCTTCAACCTGCTGGTCGGCTATAAGGGGACGGATACCGACGTTGAGATCCCGATCTCCACATCCGCTATCGGCGCCGGCGCGTTCTACAACAACACCGATATCAAGTCCGTCATCATTCCGATCAGAACCTCGAGCATCGGCGATTACGCGTTTTACGGCTGCACGAACCTCGAGAGAGTCGTCGTTCGCGGCGCGATCGACAACTGCGGCTATATGGCGTTTGAAAAAACCGCATGGCTCGATAACTATGCCGGCGATTACGTTGTATTCGGCACGCTGCTCGTGAAGTACAACGGCGACGACGACCTCGTTCTTCTGCCCAACACGATCACGAAGATCGCTTCCTACGCATTCCTGGACTGCAAGGAGACCACCACGGTCCGCATTCCTTCCTCCGTTCGTGAAATCGGCCCCAACGCGTTTTATATGTTCAACGATAACGGCAACGCGAAGTATGCGGAGATTTACTGCTGGCGCGGCACCTACGCCGAGGAATACGCGAACGCGAATCACCTTCCGATCGCCTCGTATATGAATCTTCCCGGCGACGCCGACAGCGACGGCAAGGTCTACGCGTGCGACGCGAGAAAGACGCTGCGCTACGCCGCGAAGCTTCAGAGAGATAACTTTACCGAGGCGGAGCTGCTTGCGGCGAACGTCAACGGCGACGTGAAGACCAGAGACGGCAAGATCGTTCTGGAAGAGGGCAAGACGATTCCCGTGATCGGCGCGGTCGACGCGAGAATGATCCTTCGTATGGCGGCCAGACTTGACAACTACAGCCCCGAAGAGCTGCTGCTCAAGCCCTCCACGCCGTTCGAGATCCTGATGGCTTACACGGAAGCGGTCCGTCTGACTTACGTGAAGGAAGCGGGCTACAAGCTCAAGGAGTATCAGGAGATCACGGGCGTCGATATCGGTTCTTCGTGGATCCGCACGGTTCTGAACAACCCGTTCAAAACCGAGCTGACCAAGGAGAAGAAGGCGAAGACCCAGACGCTCTCCGCCGAGACGGTCGAAGCGCTCGAAAAACTGTATCTGTGCGACCTGACCAATGACGGCATCATCAAGTCCGCGACCTGCGTGCTCAGTGAGAGCGATAAGTATTATATCACCATTGAGCTCAACGATGAGATCGACGTCGAGGGCACCGAATCTCTGACTTCGCATATCTTCCCGGTCGTCGACCGCGAAACGATGAACGAGATGCTCGACAAGAAAGAGGGCATCTGGTATCACGCGAAGAATACCGACTTCAATTACCGCATCACCTATACCGGCTGCATCCTGAAGGCGACCGTGGACGTGGCGAGCGGCAATATCGAAGCAATCGATATGAACATGGGCTATAAGTTTGACGTTTGGGGCCAGATCATGCTCACGCAGATCAGCAACAGAAAGTTCGGCTCCAACGAGCTCAGCTACATCGGCGCGGACGGGCAGAAGATCGTTGACGCGGTTGACGGAAAGTATAAGGTCGGCACCGCGTTCAGAACGGACACCGCGAAATACAGCGACTTCGACTACAACGTTCCCGAGATCCCGACGACCACCGAGCCCCCCGCGACGCTGCCTCCCGAGGTCAGCAACGTGGACGGCGACGTGACCGTTCCCACCACTGCGAACGCACAGGTGAACAAT